>JALHUC010000061.1 GCA_022865845.1 bacterium
AAGCGTTGTTGGCTTTGTGCCCAAGGGGTGTCAGCACAAGGACCAGCAGAAAAACGGTTAACGCCAGCAGCCCGATCACGCTCCTCTGCCATACTTCGTAAGGAATGGCTGCGCCAACTACCAGGGCCAGGATCCCAACAACGAGGAAAAAGATCTGCCGCTTGAAATAGTAATAGCCGTCACCCCCGTGTTCCATGTCAGCTCGAACCGCGCTTGCCGAAAAAATGATCACCGTTCCAAGGATCGCCAGCGCAAGGACGGCAACGACCAGGGTAGGATCAAGTCTCAGATGTCTCATCGCACCAACCCGATATATTTCCTGGCCGCCTCTTTGAAAACGCGCCCTCGTTCCTCGTACCCGCTGAACATGTCAAAGCTCGAACACGCGGGCGAAAAGAGGATCTCGCTTCCTGACCTTGCACGTTGAACCGCTACCCTCATCGCCTCGTCAAGAGTACTGACCTCCACGATGTTCGCGGCCCCTTCAAACGCTGCTTTCATCCTTTTCGCAGCCTCACCGATGAGGATCAAATGAGTCACTTTTCGCCGGATAACCTTCTCCAGGTGCTCATAGGAGGTCCCCTTGTCCTTCCCGCCGAGGATGAGGATCACATCCCCCCCCATCCCCTCCAGGGACCTGATAGTGGCTCCTGCGTTAGTCCCCTTGGAATCGTTGTACACCGGCACGCCCCTGAAATACCCCAGCAGTTCCATCCGGTGTTCCAGACCGGAAAAACTCTGAAGCACCTTCGCCATGGCGCCCCGCCCAATCCCCATTCTGCAAGCCATTGCGGTTGCAGCCAGGGCGTTCTCAAGGTTGTGGGTACCGGCAAGGGCCAGGGAACTGGCCGCTGTCACGGGGTATCCCTCACCATCTTCGCGCACTACGATCCACCCTTCCTTGACAAATGCGCCCTTTGCCAGAAGATGTTTTCTACTGAAGGGGAACCGGCCTACAGGCAGATCATCTGTCACCCTCAGGACCCATTCATCGTCTTCGTTCAGAACAGCCCAGTCATTTTCATCCATCCGGGAGAAGATCCGAAGTTTAGCCCCCACGTAATCCTCGATACTGGCATGGCGGTCCAGATGATCCGGCGACAGGTTGAGCATGGCCGCAATTGCCGGACGGAAAGCTTCTATGGATTCCAACTGAAAGCTTGAGACCTCGGCTACGATAAATTCAGGGCCTTCCTCCACCTCAGCAAATTGAGTCACCGGCGTACCCAGGTTGCCCCCTGTTGATACACGCAGACCTTCCTCCCTGGCCATCAGGTCTAAAAGAGTAACGGTGGTGGACTTTCCGTTGCTCCCGGTAATGGCGACCCAGGGGGCAGTGGTCAACCTGAAAGCCAGTTCCATCTCCCCCAGGACCCTGGTTCCCTTTTCTGCCGCCCTCTGAAGCACCTCAAGATCACCGGGTACTCCGGGGCTGATTATTATGAGAGGGAACCGGCTGAACAGTTCCACAGGATGTCCGCCCCAGTGAACAGTGATAGATGGATCCAGTCGGGACAGATCCACCATGGAATCCTCACGTTTCGACTTCTCGCTGATCTGAACCGCACACCCCATCCGGGCAAGCAGGTTGGCAGCCGAGATACCCGAACTCCCAAGGCCCACCACAAGAACGGGGCGACCCCCGCCCAGGAGCGCTATGAGAGGATCGTTTATGTCACGAAACGTTACGCCCACAGGTCACCTTAGCTTCAGTGTGCTCAGTGATACGAGCACCAGTATTATGGAAATGATCCAGAAACGGACAATGATCTGAGGCTCCGGCCAGCCTTTTTTCTCAAAATGGTGATGCAGCGGCGCCATAAGAAAAACCCGTTTACCGAAAATCCGGAAACTGATGACCTGGATGATGACACTCATAGTCTCCACAACGAAGAGGCCGCCAGCCAGAACAAGAAGAATCTCGTGCTTGGATACGACGGCCAGCAGACCAAGGGCAGCTCCAAGGGAAAGGGAACCTATATCCCCCATGAAAACCTGCGCTGGATAGGTATTGAACCACAGGAAACCAAGGCTTGCGCCCACCATGGCTCCCGCGAAAACCGCCAACTCTCCGGCTTCGGGTATAAAGACGATCTGCAGGTACTCGGCGAACCTGGCATGGCCCGACAGGTAAATGAGCAGTGCGAACGCTCCAGACGCAAACATGATGGGCCCTATGGCCAGGCCATCAAGACCGTCGGTGAGGTTCACCCCGTTGGAGGTACCGATAATAACGAGGATAACGAAGGGGATGTAGATCCAGCCGAGGTCAACCAGGGCATCCTTATAAAAAGGCAGCTGCAGGTGGTGTCCCCACTGCCCTGAGGGGAACGCATAAAGGTAAAAAGCCACAACCCCAGCCATCAAAACCTGGAGGCTGAACTTGGTTCGGATTGTGAGGCCCTTCCTTTTTTTCCCGTAGACTTTCATCAGGTCGTCCACCAGGCCCAAAAGCCCGAAACCGGCAAAGGTGGCAAGAACGATCCATACCATCCTGTTGGACAGATCCGACCAGAGGAGGGTGGAGATCGATATGGCAAGGAGGATCAACAGGCCTCCCATGGTAGGAACATCTGCTTTGAGAACGTGCCCCTCGGGGAGATACTCCCTCACATAGTTGCCGGGCTGGACCGTTTTAAGACGTCCTATGACCCAGGGTCCCAGGATAAAGCTGAGTCCCAGAGCGGTGAGCACAGAAAGAGCCGTCCGGAAGGTAATGTAGCGGAACACATCAAAACCCGGGTCCACGGTTCTTAAATGCATGAAAAGCTTATAGAGCAACTAAACTCCTCCCGAGCTGACTTTGTTGTCGTCAAAGGGTTTGCCAAAGTGTTCCAGAATCTGCTCCATTTTCGCGGCCCTTGAACCTTTGAAAAGCACCCACACACCGTCGGTAAGAAGAGGTTCAATGGAGAGGGCCGCCTCATCGTTGTCCCCGCACTCGGTGATCCTCGACAGATCCATCCCCCCTGCACGGGCACCTTCTGCTATAAGGTGGGCGGCAGGCCCTACCGCAATCAGGTAATCTATTCCCAACCGGGCTGCATCGCTTCCTGCCAGAGTGTGGCCTGCCTCGAAAAAATCACCCAGCTCCTTCATCTCCCCCAGGACGGCCACAGTGACTCCTACCTGGTTGAACTGGGCCAGGCTCGCCAGGGCTGCCTGGACCGACAGGGGGTTCGCGTTGTAGGTATCGTCAATAAAGTGAACACCGGGAAACGGTGAACTTATCTCTCCACGCCCGTCTGCAGGCCTCCAGGCGCTCAGCCCGGCCACCATCTTTTCAACTGACACCTTGAGGGGCAGTGTCGAGGCCACCGCGGCAAGAGCGTTCTCCACGAAATGTCTTCCGAACCCTCTTAAATTGACCCTCTCCTTTCCCGACGGTAAGGTAAGGATGAACGACGTCTCCTCTTCAGACAAGATGATCCCTTCCGCTGTCACATCCCCCGATCCGATACCGTAAGTGATCACATCGCACGCCACATTTTTATGAAAACCAGCCTGGTTCGGATCATCCGCGTTGAGGGCACACCAGCCCGACGCCGGGATCTCTTCCAGAACCGACCTTTTTTCGGCCACCAGACTCTCAGAGGATTTGAAACCCTCAAGGTGGGCCCAACCGATACGGGTTATTACCGCGGCCACCGGCTTCAGAAGTGACGTGAGATACCGCACCTCCCCCGGGAGGTTGGCTCCGATCTCAAGAACTGCATATTTGTGATAGTCGGCAAGTTCCAACAGGGAAAGAGGAAGGCCGACCTGGTTGTTGAAATTGCCAGACGTTTTCAGGCAGGGCCCTGTTGTGGAGAGAATACTTGCCATCATCTCCTTGGTGGTGGTTTTACCCACACTCCCTACCACAGCCAACACCGGCAAAGTGTGACGATCACGCCAATAGGACGCCAGGGATTGCAGGGCCTTCAAGGTATCCTCCACAACGATCACGGGAACCGGGGCCAACTTCACCTTGTCGGAAGCGGCCTTCCTGTCAATAACCGTCAGCGCCGCACCTTTCCCGGCTGCCTCCCTCAGGTGATCATGACCATCGTGGAATTCACCCCTCAGGGCGAAGAAAACCTCTCCTGCCTTTACAGTCCGGCTGTCAATAGACACTCCGGTGAACAGTTGGGCGCCCACCGCGCTGCTGATCAGTGAGCCCCCCGTTCCACCGAGAATGTCTTTAAGATGAAACTGGATCAAAGTTTCTCACCCATAACTTTCTCTATGGCCAGGGCCAGTTCATCCACATCGGAAAAGGGAAGAACCCGTTCTCCGATGATCTGATAATTTTCATGGCCCTTACCAGCCACTACCACCATGTCCCCCGGTTTGGCTTCTCTTACAGCACGGTCAATGGCAGTTCTCCTGTCCGTGATCCTTTCCACCGCCCCTGAGGGCGCGTCGATACCCGCCATGATGTCGTCTATGATGGACTCGGGGTCCTCACTCCTGGGGTTGTCCGAGGATATGAAAAGGATGTCTGACAGGCGAGCTGCCGCCTGTCCCATGAGCGGCCTTTTACTGGCATCCCGGTCCCCGCCGCAGCCAAGCACCGTGATGACACGCCCAACGGTGATCGCTCTGGCGTTTTCAAGAATGTTCTGGACGGCATCGGGGGTGTGGGCGTAGTCGACAACCGCGGAAAACGGCTGTCCTCTGTCCACATTCTCGAACCTGCCAGGCACCCTTTTAACCGACGACAACCCCTTGGTGATGGTATCGATATCCAGACCCAACAGACCGCAGGAGGCCACGGCCGCCATGATGTTGTAGAGGTTGAACCTGCCGGGGAGAGCCGTATTCACGTCCACCGGTCCCCAGGGGGTTTTGAGGCGGCACCTGCTGCCCCACGCTTTTACTGTTACAGCTCCTTCAGGGGATATATCCCCCTCATGCATCCCGAATGTTAAGACCTCCGCACCCAGCTCCTGGATGAGCCGCATGCCGAAGGGATCATCCCTGTTCACCACCTTATGGCTAACTTCGCCAGACTCAAAAAGGGTGGCCTTCGCCCGGAAGTACTCCTCCATGTCTTTGTGAAAATCCAGGTGGTCCCGGGTCAGGTTCATGAACACGGCCACTTCCAGTTTCACACCTGTGACCCTGTGGAGTACGAGAGCATGGGAGGACACCTCCATGATGCAGGCACCGCAACCGTTTTGAACCATCATGTCCATAAGTCCAAAAAGATCCGGGGATTCAGGTGTCGTCCTGGCCGCGCTGATGACCTCCCCTCCAACAAGGTACTGGACCGTTCCGATGAGCCCGGAATCGATCCCGGCCTGTTTGAGTATCCCGTGAACAAGATAGGAACTGGTGGTTTTCCCGTTGGTCCCGGTGATCCCCACTACCTTCAGTTTTGAGGATGGGTCGCCGAAAAAATTCCTCGAGGCAAGAGCCAGGGCTTTCCTGACGTTGGAGGCGGTGACATAGGTACCTTCCGGACCTTTTTCAGTTCCTTCCGGCACCAGGAATGTGGCTGCTCCCCGTCCGGCAGCATCCTCTATAAAGTTCATGCCATCCAGCTTCTCCCCCTGTACAGCAGCAAACATGTCCCCTTCCAAAACCCGGCGGGAATCATATTTGAGAGATGCCACATTCACCGCACTGTCTCCCAGTATTTGAATATTCTCGATACCGTTCATGACATCCTGGAGCCTCAACTGGCTGTCCTCGGAAGAAGTTCCAGAAAAACAACGTCTTCAATAGACTTACCAGCTCCGGGGTCCTGGGCCACAACGATCCCGGACCCGGAAACATTAACCCTGGCGCCGGAGAACCCGAGGCGCGTCAGGGCTTCCCTCAGTGTCAGCCCCTTCAGGTCAGGCATAAGGGTGATATCCACTGATTCTGCAGGCGCTGTTCCGCTGACCCACCGCTCCCCATTTTCCTGACCTTCTTGGGGTATTAATTCCTGTTCCACGGCCGGAATATTCAGATATTTTAGGGTCTTGCTGACGATGTCAGCCCATATAGGCGCCGCCACCACACCCCCGTATGTATCCTCCTTCGGTTCATCAACGATGACGATGGCGGTGATTGCCGGATTTTGTGAGGGGGCGAAACCGACGAATGATGCGATAAACGCCTCACTGGAGTAGGCGCCCTGCTTAAGATCAAACTTCTGGGCCGTGCCGGTTTTACCGGCAACCTGGAACCCCT
>JALHUC010000540.1 GCA_022865845.1 bacterium
AGGCTGTTTATAAGAGCTTTTAGCTGGCTGACATCCTCAACCTCTACATCAAAGGTGTTGATGGCCCTGTCATCTGCACTCGTCCTGATATCTGCGTGGGTAATAATGATGTTCTTTTCCGAGATTATTCCGGTCATTTCTGCCAGGATGCCCTTGATGTCCTCCGAGGTGATCTTTATGCTCACTTTTCGTGGAACTTTAGCCTTGTCATCCCAGTTAATTTCAACGATGCGGTCGCTGTCGTAGCCCTCAGCCTCTATATTGGGACAATCAGCGGTATGGACCGATATGCCCCTGCCCCGAGTGATAATCCCTACAACTTCGTCTCCCGGCAATGGATTGCAGCAAAGGGCAAAGCGGACCATGAGGTCATCCAGACCGTCCACAACGATCCCCTCTTTTCTCGCTTTTTCCTTGGCTTTGCGGACCAGGGCTTTAACTTCAGCTACCTGACCGAGTTTGTCTGCCACCTCCTCCTCGGGGAACAGTCGGCCCAGGACCTGCCTCGGGGAGTATTTACCAAAACCTACAGTAGCAATGAGGTCCTCTACCTTGTGAAAACCAAAGGCTGTAACTGTCTTGGTCATCTGCGCGGTTTTCCTCATTTTTTTCAGGGTCGTACCCATCTTCCGCAGCTCCTTGTCCAGGAGCTCCTCACCTATCTTCAGGCTTCTTTCCCTCTCCTCCCTCTTAATGAAGCTGCGGATCTTCGATTTTGCGCTGTGGGTGCCTACGAGCTTTAGCCAGTCCTTGCTGGGTTTGTGCCCCTTGGAGGTAATAATTTCGGCCACATCCCCATTCTTGAGCTTGTACTTCAGCGGAACCATCCTGCCGTTGATCTTCGCGCCAACACACTGGTTCCCTACATCTGAGTGAATGCTATAGGCAAAGTCGATGGGGGTGGCGCCAGCAGGGAACTCCTTCACATCCCCGGTGGGGGTGAATACGTAGACTTCGTCAGGGAAAAGGTCCGTTCTGACCGTTTCCATGAGTTCCCTTGGGTCCTCCACCTCGGAAAGCTCATCCAGGATCTGTTTGAACCACTTAAACCGCTTTATGTCCTCCTCGGGCAGAGTGCGATCCTCTGATTTATAGCGCCAGTGGGAGGCTATGCCGTCCTCTGCCGTGTGATGCATTTCCCCGGACCTGATCTGTACTTCCATCCTTTCACCCACAGGCCCGATAACGGTGGTGTGCAGGGATTGATACCGGTTTGATTTTGGAACGCCGATGTAGTCTTTGAATCTGCCGGGTACTGGTTTGAACATGGAGTGGATAAGACCAAGTACGCCATAACAATCCCTCACCGACTCCACAACGATCCTGAAGGCGATAAGGTCGTAGATCTGGTCAAAGGGCAGTCCCTGCCTTTGCATCTTGTTGAATGTACTCCACAGATGCTTGACCCTGCCGGTTACCTCCCCCTTGATATCGTGATCTTCGAGAACTTTGCTGAGGACCTGTATAGCCTTCCTGATATATTCATCATATTCTTTGCTTCTTTCTTCGACCTTCTGCTTCAGGTTCTGATAGGCTTCAGGGTAGAGGTACTTGAAAGAAAGGTCCTCCAGTTCACTCTGCATCCACGAGATCCCCAGCCTGTTGGCAAGAGGCGCGTAGATATCCATTGTTTCCTGGGATATCTTTATCCTTTTTTCAGGCCTGAGATGCTCGAGTGTCCTCATGTTGTGCAGGCGATCCGCCAGCTTTACCATGATCACCCGAATATCCTGGGCCATGGAAAGGATCATGCGCCTAAGGTTCTCTGCCTGTTGATGGACCCGTGTCTCAAAATCAAGTCTGCTGATCTTGGTCATGCCTTCAACAAGGAAAGTCACTTCGTCGCCGAATAATTTCAGCAAATCTTCTTTCGTAACGTCGGTATCTTCAACAGTGTCGTGCAAGAGACCCACGGCAATGGTCGTTACATCCATCTTCATATCGCTAAGGATGCCTGCCACTTGCAAGGGGTGAATGAGGTAGGGCTCTCCGGATTGGCGTACATGGCCGGCGTGGGCTTTGGCAGAGTAGACGTAGGCCCTGTTGATCAGCTCAAGGTCAGCTTTCGGGTTGTATTCCCGAACTTTATCGATTATGTCATCGAGTCGTATCATTTCGCTTAAGACCAATCCCGGTCACAAAAATACAAACCCCGACCCAAAGGTGGGCCAGGGGTGGAAAGCTAATAGCGAGTATGGCCTACAAGATAACTCTAACTCGCTACTGGATCTCCCTAGGGATTATCTCCCCTGGAAGGATCTCCTTTGGGATGGGCACTTGCATAGGAATCGTCACTATCCTCTTCAGCCTGAAGGCCCTCCTGCTCCGCTATCCTGAGCGCGCGATCCCTCACAACCCTTTTAGCATCCTTGATCCGCTTCATCTCATCGTGGGTAGCCGGCACGACCAATCCTTCGGCGATCTCCCTTAAGGCCATCACAACAGGCTTTGCCTGCTCCTCATTGTGAACAAGGGCGGGTTCCCCTTCATTAAGGTCCTTTGCTCGAGCCACGGCCATCATGGTTAGTTGAAACCTGTTCGGATGAGCTTTCAGTGCGATTTCCATTGTTCTAAGTTTCATTCCTTTTATTTCCTCCTGATGCCTGAATTGCAGTTTTGGACCGATTCCGGCATCTTTCAGCCCTGATGATGGAGCTCACGGTTTCCACTGCGTTTTTTATATCATCGTTGAGTACAGAGTAATGGTATTCGTTAATGAAGGCAAGCTCCCGTGTTGCCGCTTCCAGTCTCAAACCCAGATCATGATCGTTTTCTGTACCGCGAACCTTCAACCGCCGTTCCTGCTCCTCTTCTCCAGGAGCAACGATGAATATCAGGATTCCGTTCTTCTCTCTTTCCTTAACCTGCATGCCCCCCTGAACGTCAATGTCCAGCAGGACATCAAAACCTTCTCTTGCGAAAGAGTCGACTGAACTTTTGGAGGTCCCGTAGAATTGACCGTATACCTGAGCCCATTCCAGAAAAAACCCCTCGTCTACCATCATCTTGAAGCGGTTTTTATCTACGAAATGATAATCTCGGCCTTCCATCTCTCCGGGACGGGGTTCCCGGGTTGTATGGGATACGGACATGCGCAGGTCCCTCAATACTTCCATCACCCCCCTGATCACGGTGGTTTTCCCGCCGCCGGACACAGAGGAGATAACGAAAATGAGGCCCTTCCCGGTAAGTCCGTTATCAATGGAAGTCAGATCCATTAGAAATTCCTTATTTTCAATCTCAAATCTCAGATCTCAAAAAAACTTGAAGAAGGAATATGGAAGGTGGAATAAATAACTGGTGCAGCAGTGCAATAAACAGGTGCATGAGTGCACTCCCTGCACTATTGCACTAATGCACTTTTCGTTCTCCCTCATTCCCTATTCCATATTCCTTATTCCTCACTCGATGTTCTGCACCTGTTCACGGACCTTTTCCAACCCGGTCTTGAAATCCACGACCCGTTCTGAGATCTCGGGGATCCCGGATTTTGATCCGATGGTATTGATCTCACGCTGGATCTCCTGGATAAGGAAATCCAGACGCCTCCCGATCACACCGCCTTTTGACAGAGCCTCCCGAAATGAATCCTGGTGGGTACGAAGACGAGTGATCTCCTCCGTTACATCTGATCGCTGGGCCAGCATGGCAACTTCCATCTCAAGCCTTTGAGGCTCCACCCGTTCACCCAGGTCCAGGTCCGACAGAAACTGCATAATACTCTGTCTGGCTCTCCCGGGTGCATCCGGGGCTATTTCTTCAATACCCCTGGAAATCGCAGTCAATTCATCCATCCGCTGTACAAGATCCTGGGCCAGCACATCGCCTTCATCATGTCTGTGTTCCACCATTTCTTCCAGAGCCTGACCAGCGGTCTTCAGGATAACGGAATTGATCTCATCACCAACTTCCCTCTCATTGCTCTGAACGATCTCACCGGCCGCAAGGATGTGCTCAAGACGGACCTTGTCGCCTATGGCTGCGGCCACACTTTCGAGAGCTTTGGCCACAGAAAGAGCCCTGTCAGTGTCGATAACGAATTCCAGGGGGCGGTCCTCAAGGATCAGAAATATCTCAACCTTTCCCCTGGATACGCGTTTTCTGGCCATGTTGCGTAGCTCAGGATCCAGATGCAGCAGGCTGCGGGGCGTCCTGACCATTATATCAAGATGCCTGTGGTTCAAGGAACGTACTTCCACAGTAATACGGCCAAAACCGGTCTCCCCGGTGGACCTGCCGTATCCGGTCATGCTTGCTACATCGCTCTTGCCCTTCGATGCCCTGTTCAAATCAACAAAACTTCCTTTCTGATCCCGCTGAAAAAATCCATCACCAGAGATCTTCGATAATCCGGGTATGTCCACTCCAGCAGATCGACCCCGCCCCCCTTCCTGAACATATAGGATAGTTCCCCGTAAATACCTTTTGAAAGGTATATGCGATGGGAATACGGTTTTGTCGTGGCCAGCACCAGGGATTCAAGTGACAGCAACCCGGGGTCAAGGTTTACTGTTCTCTTACTCCCAATGCTCATTTTCCTCTCGATGCGGTTTGTGGCAAGCTTTGCCTCCACGAGGACTGCGCGCACCACAGGTTCGGCAAAGACCCAGTAGGACCTTAAAAGGTCTGGGCCCATCTCCCTTTCATAATAACTGGTGAACCCTTCGAAAACTTCCGGATCTGTTTTCCTGAGCAAGGGACCAAACACATATTCTGTTCTCGATTCAGCTTCCCAAAGCGCCTCTTTCGATTTGGACAGGACACCCATCACAAGCAAAACCGTGTCAGGGCGAGGTATTATTCCCACCCTTACTCCTTTGGCTTTTCCAACTGTTCCTTGAGGTGCCCCGCCTCTTCTTCCAATTCCCGAACCCTGGTGCTGTAATATTCCTCAAGCTGGTTGTGGCTTTTCAGGATCCTTGCAACCTTGCTTCTCAGGATGGCGTCGATGCGTTTTTCATCGTGGCTCAGGGCCTGATTTCTGCGCCCAATGGCAACTTTCGGGGAAGAACTGTGAAGCTGGACGATATTATCCAGGACACTTTTGTCGATAGGCGCGAACACCCTGTGGTCAAAATCTTCTAATACACCTTCCAGTTTTGATTTCTCTTTCGTTATCAGGACTATTGTCGTCGACCGAAGGTCAAGTAAACCTTTGAGGAGACGTGCGGCTACAGAAGATTCCAGACCAGGCAATGAATCGGTGACCAGGATGATATCAGGTAACTCCCTGTTAAGGGATTCGACAAGCTGTTGAGGATCTTTTGCTATCTGAAGCCTGATTTCCTGTCGCGTGCAAAATTTCGTAACTTTCTCAGCGAGGTCGCCATCAGATTCCGAAATCAGCAGTATTTTCAATTTGCCAGGTTGTTTTCCTTCGATCTCGGGTACCGTTGAAGGCAGGTACTTGGGAGCTTCCCTGGCGTTCTCTGCCATCCTGTTGAACACCTGCAAAAATTCGGTGATCTGGAACGGTTTATCCAGGTACTCATCAACATTGTATTCTTCCTGGACCTTTCCCTTATATTTATATTTCTTGTACACAGCGGTCAGGATCATAACCTTGGCAGTGTTGTCCGATTCCTCCTTGATCCTTCGGCAAAGTTCAAACCCGTGGAGCTTGGGCATCATCGCATCGGTCACCACAAGGGGCGGCCTTTCTTTCATGTAGACCAAGAGCCCCTCCTGCCCATCCATTGCCGTAAAGACCTGGAAACCTTCACCGGTAAGGATCTGTTCCAGGAGCAGGAGAATTTCACGTTCATCATCTACCACCAGCACCTTGGTGCCAGCATACTTCCCGGTTCCCGGTTGTCTCTTCGGCAAGTCATCGGAACCCGTTGTATCCTCGGCACCCGAGTGCATCCTGATAATTTCGGAAGCTTCCCGGGCCTTGTCCTCGAGCGAGGTTCCTTTCAGCAGATCCAGGAGGATCACGGCTTGCTCATATTGCCCGTTTCGATCCACCTCCTTGGCCAATTGCAGGATTTCAGTCTCGTGTACTGATTCCGTCTCACCCGATCCTGCCAGGATTCGAAACAGTTCATGGGCCTCTGTGTTCTCTGAGTCCAGTTTAAGGGCCTCAATAACCAGCCCCACAGCAGGTTCACCTTTCCTCGTCTTCAGGCCCAGGGATGCTGCCTGAACAAAGGCCTGGGCAGCGTGAAACGGCATACCGGCGTCCCGGTTTAAAGTGGCGAACTGTATCCATTTTTCCATATCCTCTGGATCGACGCTGATAACCTTATCGAAGACCGATACGGCCATCAAATGCTTGCCTTCCTTCCGATAGATATTAGACAGCTGGCCATAAACCTCTTTGGCTTCCTCATGGTTATCCATCTCCTCCAGAATTTCAGCGAGGAGATAGTAGGAATCGTGGTGAGACGGAAAGTCCCTCGTCATCTTTCTCAGGATGGCAATGGCTTTGTTCAGGTTCCGATGAGGACTGTCCGGGACAGAAAAAAGGCGTGCTGCCGCGAGGAAATGTTTGGAGGCTTCTCCAACGTCACCCTTTTGTTGATATAGCCCGCCGAGGGAATTGTGAAGGTCGGGGCGGTTCGGGTGTTTTCTGAGTTGTTTTAAAAACTCTTTTATCTGTTCCAAGGGAAGGCTACCCGTGATCGGTTATCGGTAATCGGTCCCAAATTACCCAGTAAGTATAAACCTAATAATTCTTCATAATATCTTTTCAGAAAATTACACCCAAAGCCTTTTATAATACTGTCGACAGGTACCTGCTTCAGATCACGGATCACTGATCACCGATTACTGAAGTTCTCAGTAGTACCCCTTCGCCTTGTTGTATTCCGACTCGGCCTTGCTGTACTCCTCCAACTCCATGTAGACTTCGCCAAGGTAGAAATGTATCTCCGGGTTCGACCCATCCTCAACGACTGCCTGGAGCAGGACCTGTTCCGCTTCCCGATATTTCCCCTCCGTGAAGAGGCTTTTCCCACGTTCCAGCAGCCCGCTTGATCGGGTTGTTTCCCTGCTAAGTCGCTCTTCAATGGCCCTTACTCTTCGGGCCGCGTCGTCCCGTTGAGTACCCGGCCGGCCAAGATCCATAAAACGTCTATAATGCCTCAGGGCGTCCCTGTCTTTGCCGGAATCTTCGTAAATTAGTCCCATCCTGTAGTGGGCTCGCATATCGTTTAGCCCCAACGCTTTGCGATAATACTGGAGAGCTGTCCTGTAGTCCTCGCTGGCAAAGTATTTCTCGCCTATTTCGTAGGGGTCCTTCCCCTTGTCTCCACCGGCCTGGACCTGCTGAGGCAACATCACACAGACCAGCAGTAACGCTGTCAGGAGACGGAAAACAATTTTCATGCACTGCTCCTTTCCCGGAGTCACTTACAAAAGCGATCCCATGCCGGACATGTCCCAGGTGAGTACGCGCATGGGAACCGCTCCAATGTCATAAAGAACGAGCTGCAGACCTAAAGGCTTGCCTGCCAGCTCCTCTCTGGAAAATGCTACAGTCAAACCCACCTCATAAAGGAAAACGGGGTTCATTTCTTTTCCGGCTGCGGACACCCGACTAGATATGAATTTGCTCCCTTCAAGTTCTACAGGGAGATGAGCCCTGGTTTCCCGTCCGGAATGATCCCTTAACGCAATATGCCTTTCGAAACTTTCCGCATATCCGGGATAACCGCTCTTCAGGTTTTTGTTGTAGACCGTAATATAGTAGGACCCTGAAAGATTGTATGTTTTTGCCATGTCGGCCATGGCTTTTTCTGTTCTCTCGCTGGTCCAACCTTCTTTGGCGGCAGTGTATTTTATGGCTGCCTCCAGCTCCTCCCTGGTATGAAGGGTGGCCTGGATCATCATATCATCTGATACCGATTGTACAGTATTCCTGCGCCAGAGTTCTTCATAGGTGTCCTCCGGCCCCGACCTCGCGATCCATGGTTTGGGAGGTTTACCGGCCGTTATCTGCGGATCTGGAACAGTAGCTATGCCCGGCACCGGTATGGCAGCTTGACCCGAAGTGGCATCGTTCCTTGATTTGGCCAAATATCCACCGGCAAAAATAACAAGTGCAGCGACCACCGCAACGGCGGCAATTCCATACTTGCTCTTCCAGGTGACCACTTCGAGAGGTCGGCTGCGGCCAGGCATATGCATCGGGTAAACCCGCGCCGCTTCCTCGCCCATTAACCGGCGGCTTTCCCTGAGAGCGTCTTCGAAGGATTGCTTGAGTTCGCCCTCTTTCTCATTCCACATCGCCCTATCCTTACGGTAAGCCGACTTTTCCTCTTCCAAAGCTCTCATAAGGGATTCAACACTATTCTCAAGGGCTGTTTCCTTGTCCTTCTGATCCCTGAGAATAGTTTGAGCTTCTCGAACCGTTTTCCCAAGCACCGCTTCCAACTGATCAAGACGGTCATCCAGATGAGAATTGCCCCTGACCGGTTCGCGGAGTTCTCCAAGGTGATCAGCTTTCCTTTGCTCTTCCTGCTTCTCTAACTGCTCACAGCGATTCCGGGTCTCTCGCAGAGCAGCACTGAGTTGCTTATTATCCTTTTCCAGCTGCTCTATCTTTCCGTCCGATTCGTCTGATCCTTCGATCGCAGCTTTTAGACCCTTGATCTCTTCTCTGGCATCGCCAAGCTTTTCCCCTTTTTCCCCCACCTTTTTCTCAAGATCCTCACAGCGTTTCCGGGTCTCCCTCAAGGAAGCCTTCAGCTCCTTGTTATCCTTTTCCAGCTGCCTTATCTTTTCCTCTTCCTGGGTGGGCTCCAGAAGTTCGGCCTTGAGTTCTTCGATCTTTCTATCAGCAGCGTTACGCAACTCCCTTTCAGCTTCCAACCTGTTTTCCAGATTCTGGATCTTGTCATCAGCTTCATCATCCTCGCCCGGCTGAAGTTTGGCTTGAGCAAGTTCATCCGCGAGGAGGGCTTTTTCCTGAGCCTGACTGTCCAGCTGACCTTCAAGGTCCATACGAGCCCCAGTTTCACTGGCGGCAAGCTTTCGATTTTCCTCTCCTTCTTTCTTCAACTCTTCATTCAGCTTTTCCAGCTCTAGATTTCTTGAGCGCAGTTCATCCATCTCTCCCTGGGCGGGAGACAAAGTGTCTCTCTCTTTTTCCAGAAAATCAGATCTTTCAAGAGCTTCAGCAAGTTCCTCCTTGAGAGCGGACAGTTCACCATTGACGTTGTCTGGTAAGGTGTCCAGCTGCTTGCGAAGCTCGCTGGTTTCCGATTGAGCCTGTTCTAGCTGGGATTTGACCTCATCTAGCCACTGGACCTTGGATTCCGCCTCAGCAATGCGGGTGATCAGCTCCTGGTTCTCCTCTCTGGACTTTTCCAGCTGCTGCTTGAGAACAGGGGTTTCATCTTCTTTCTCCCTGTTCTGGATGATGGAATTCGCCTGATCCTCAATCTCCTTTTTAGCCGCGATGGCAGCTTTAAGATCCCTGCTTAAACCTTCTATCTCTTTCTGTAGTTCTTCGCGATCAGGCGCATCATCTCCGGGATCAGGTATCTCCCGTGACTTGAGTTCTTCAATTTCAATGTTAAGGAGTATGTTCCGGTTTTCCATTTCCAGAGCCGCGGCATTGGCTCCTTCCAGCCTGGCGCCAAACTCTGTCAGCTGGGACTTCCACTCAACATGGGATTCAGCCTCCAGCTGTTTATCCTTCAACTCCTTATTTTCACCCCGGAGGGCGTTCAGCTCTTCCTGTTTTTCCTTCAGTTTCTGCTCTAGCTTCAGGCCAAGCTCCTCAAGCTCCCCTCGTCCCTGACCATCGGCAGAGATCCCTTCCAGTCTGGCCTTCAGGGCAGTGTTCTCCTCGGCCAATCGCTCGGATGAGGCTCTGGATTCCTCGAACCGCTGTGTGGCAAGGGTGAGCTTGTCATGAAGACCACTTTCCGTTCCCTCCACCGTTTTCCTCATTTCGAACATTTCAGCTTCCAACTGATCCTTTGTTTTTCTCACACTGTCCAGGTCAGCTTCCAGCTGATCCTTTGCACTTTTCATACCCTCAAGATCGCCTTCCAGCTGTAATTCCCTGGCAACCTTACCTTCCAGTTCCGCTTTTGTTTTTTCAAGCTGCTTCAAGATGTGTGGGTCACTGCCTTCCATGGTTGAAGATACGTTTTCGCCAGATATGTCCGCATCCTCCAAAGGCACAAAGAAACCTGTTTTACTCTCTATATTTATTGGAGGGGTGTTCCCTAAAGAGGTGAAGCGGCGAACGAGTTCATGGAGTTCGGATTTCATGAACGGTTTCTGCAGGTAAGCGTCGGCGTGAAACCTGAGTTTGGAGTGGCGTTGGAAGGATTCATCGTCAACCACCGCTGACATGAGGATGATAGGGATATTTTCTGTGTTTTTCTGTTTTCGAAGCATCTCGCAGACCACAAAACCGTTCAGGTTGGGCATCTGGACATCCAGCAGGACCAGATCAGGCAGAAGTTCACTGGCTTTTTTATACCCGGCCTCTCCATCAGAAGCGGTTTCGGTCCTGATGCCTAATTCCTTCAGGAAGTCCGTGGTGATATCACAAATGTACCGGGAATCGTCCACAACCAGTATAGTGAGTTCCCCTGCTTCAACATGGACCTGTACATGATCCTGAGGTTCCTCTACAGGGAACTGTGAGATCTCGGGAGCACTATGTGTCTCGGCAGGTTTGGGATGGCCCAAGGGTTCCTCGCCATCCGGCGTGATCTTCACTTCCGAAAACCCGAAGTCCTCGCCAACAAGGTTCCGGATCATGTCAATGAGTACCTGGCCGCTGAACGGTTTAGGCAGGTAGCCGTCGGCGTGAATACTTAGGCTGGAATGTCTTTCCAGAAGGGCCTTTTCAACCTTGCCCGACATCATGATCACGGGAATATTGCAGGTTTCGGGGCGCTCTCTGAGTGTTTTGAAGAGGACAAACCCCTGTATCCTGGGTATTTCAATGTCGGTTATAATGAGATCAGGCTGTTCGGCAATAGCCAGGGCAAGGCCGGCCTCGCCGTCCTGGGCGTTGACAATGTCGACATCGCTGTCGGCCAGCAGGTCGTTTACGTAGGTTTGATAGAAGAGGTCATCCTCAATTACGAGGAACTTCAGCTTTGACATCGAGATCCAGTTTCCCTTTAAGCTGCACCGCTCCGTTGGATACCAGGAGCTGTCCCGTGGGAATAGAAGGTGCGATGAGGATC
>JALHUC010000541.1 GCA_022865845.1 bacterium
AAATAGTGCAAGAGTAAACCCGAGACCCATACCAATGCCATCCACCATCGAACGCAAGACAGGGTTTCTCGAAGCAAACGCCTCGGAACGGCCCAGGATGAGACAGTTGACAACGATGAGTGGAATAAAGAGTCCCAGGGTCTTGTGAAGCTGGTGGGCCCAGGCGTTCATGGACAGGTCCACGATGGTAACGAAGGAAGCGATGACGATGATAAAGGCCGGGATCCTCACCTTGCTCGGGATTATGGAGCGAAGGGATGAAACCACGGTGTTGGAGCACACCAGCACGAAGGTACTTGCAAGCCCCATGGCAATACCGTTGATGGCGGTGTTGGTCACCGCCAGAAGGGGACAAAGGCCCAACACCATCTTGAATACGGGGTTGTCCTTCCAGATGCCTTTTGTAAACTCCTGAACATATCCGCTCATGACGTTTCTCCAGAGGTTGTAACAGGTTTTTCTCCAGCGGCCGCATCCAGGACAGCATCCCGGTTTTTTCCGTACCAGATCAGCCCTTTCTCCACCGCCCCGGAAACAGCTCTGGGTGAGATGGTGGCGCCGGTAAGCTGGTCGATGTCTCCGCCGTCCTTTTTGACCTTGAAGTTTGTGTCGGCCAGGGATCGTCCCTGGAAGATACCCTTCCACGATTCATTCACAATGAGGGAACCCAGGCCGGGTGTTTCAGCGTGGCTCAGGATCTCAATACCCCCCAGCTTACCGTCGGGGAACACCCCCATCATGATGTAGATGTTTCCGCTGTAGCCATCCGGTGCAACGACCTGGAATGCAGCTCCAGCCACCCCTGCACCACCTTCATTGGGAGACCTGAAAACACGCACGGACGACCCATCCTCACGTTCCATATCCAGGAAGAAGCTGTCCGGATCGGTGGCGAGTCCCGGCAGAACCGCTTCCAGGGACCTGATAACTTCCAGTTTTTTCTGGTAAGCGATGGGTTCTTTCGTAACTTCGTAAACGCCGGCGAGGGCCAGCCCCGCTATCGCGCAAATACCGCCAAGTACGACGACCAATCTCCACGTTGATGTCATGCTCGGGCCTCCTTCCGTGTCGGGTAACCGAAGACACGGGGCCTGGTATACCTGTCGATGATGGGGGTGGCTGCGTTCATGAGGAGGATCGCGAAGGACACCCCCTCCGGGTAGCCGCCGAAAAGCCTGATAAATACGGTGAGAACACCGCACCCGATCCCAAAGATGACCATTCCCTTTCCAGTGACAGGGCTGGTCACGTAGTCGGTGGCCATGAAAAATGCCCCAAGCATGAGACCGCCGGTCACGAGGTGGAAGGTGGGGGGCGCATACAGTTCAGGGTTGATAAGCCAGTAGATTCCGGTCATCCCGAAAACAGTGGCGAGAAAACTCACCGGGATGTGCCATGTAATGATCTTTCTGACCAGGAGGTAGATACCTCCCAGGGCCAGCGCCAGCGCTCCAATCTCGCCAAGGCTGCCCCCCATGTTTCCGATAAGCGGGTCAACAAGATTCATGTTCGCGGCGGCCCCGACGTTTCCCTCCATCATCAGCGAAGTTTTCATCGCTCCCAGAGGGGTCGCTCCGGTTATCGTATCAAGGGAGAAAGACAAGGGCTTCGGAACAGGCCAACTCGTCATGGCAACAGGGAAGCTTATGAGGAGGAAAACCCGTGCGACAAGAGCAGGATTGAAGGGGTTATACCCCAGGCCTCCATATACCTGTTTCCCGATCCCGATAGCCACGATCGCCCCCATAACGATCATCCACCAGGGGATATTGGACGGCAAGTTCATGGCGAGAAGGAGCCCCGTGAGAACCGCGCTGCCATCCTTGAGAGGGGACATATCCATGCCCCTGATCTTCAGGACCATGGCCTCGAAAGCGAGACAGGCGAGTATGGATATTGTCATGACCTTGAGCGCATTCAGCCCAAAATAATAGGCTCCCACCAGCGCTCCCGGTAGAAGAGCAATGATAACGCCGTACATGGCAGTTTCTATGGTCACTGAAGATCTGACGTGGGGTGAGGGTGCGAGTACCGTACTCATGATCATTTCCCCGCAAGGGCAAGCAGTTCCGCTTTGCCCTGTCTGATGAACTGCACCATGTTACGGTCTGCCGGGCAAACGAAAGCACAGGAACCGCACTCGATACAATCAGTGATGTTGAATTCACGAAGCTGATCGAAAAGCTGAAATTCCACCATGCTCCCCAGGGTGTGGGGCAGGAGCGATGCGGGGCAGACGCTGATACAGGAACCGCACCGGATACACGCCCTCTGCCTTAAGGTCCGGAGCTCACCCGGCCCAAAAGCGAGAAGTCCGCTGGTGCCCTTGGTGACCGGGCTGTCGAGCCCGGCAAGGGCCTGCCCCATCATGGGGCCGCCGTTAATGAGCCGTGCGGCGGGCCCCTTCAGCCCTCCGGTCTGCTCTACGACATGGGATAGCGGGGTCCCTATAGATACCCTATAGTTGCCAGGGCCGTTGGGAAGCGGACCACTGATGGTCATAACCCTCTCGACCATGGGACGACCTTCTTTGACTGCCTGGTTCATGGCGGCAAGGGTCCCCACGTTCTGAACGACGACCCCTACATCCATGGGGAGACCACCGGTGGGCACCTCCCGTCCCGTGAGCGCCTGGATAAGCTGTTTTTCAGCGCCCTGGGGATACATGACCGGCAATACCTTCACGGTTACTCCCTCGGGAAGATCAGCCTTGCGCATAACCTCGGCGGCATCGGGCTTATTAGCCTCGATGGCCACCACTGCCTTTTTCGCCCCCACAATTTCCATTGCGAGGAACAGGCCTCCCAGAATCTCGTCAGGAGATTCCAGCATCAGCCTGTGGTCGGCCGTTAGGTAAGGCTCACACTCCACCCCATTGGCCACGATCATGTCGATAGGTTTGTCTTCCGGCGGGCTCAACTTGACGTGGGTAGGGAACGCCGCCCCTCCCATGCCGACGATACCGGAGTCACGGATCGTCTCCTTCCAGTTTTCGGGACTGCGAGCCAGCCCCGGATCAGCCTTGTCAGTCAGGTCCAGCGCCTCATCAAGGCCGTCCGGCTCAATGATGATCGCCGTGACCAAACGCCCACTGGGATGGGGGGCAGGTTCGATGGCCTTGACCGTGCCGGATGTGGGAGCGTGCAATGCCATGGAAACAAACCCACCGGGACTTGCAATGGGCTGATATTTGAGCACACGGTCGCCCACAGAAACTTCCGGGCGAGACGGGGCGCCGATATGCTGTGAGAGACTAAGGATCAAACGTTCAGCAGGTTGAAGCCCGCTTATGGCCTGCTTGCTGGTATGCTTGCTGTCGTCCGGATGGACTCCTCCCCTAAAACGATTAGCCACAGTTGGATCCCTCTCCTGTTTTTGATGGACTCGCAAAACCTCCATCAATCAGTCCCGCTATCAGCGGGATTTGGTGTTGGCCACGCCTGCGGCGTGGGACGAATTCACTTCGCCTGGCGGGGGAGTCACGCTTTCAGCGTGACCGCCAATTACCATAAGCCTCAAAGAGACTTTTTGAAGTCATCAAATTTGCAGAACAAGGCTCAGAGTGAACGGGAATGGGATAGAGATATTTCCCCCCTCCAAAAAGGATCACCGTCGGGACTTTTCCTCCTTCATCCGGCGGTTTTCCTCTTCCTCCAGCATGTCCTTCAGTTCATCCATAAATTCGTTGATATCCTTAAATGACCTGTAGACCGATGCAAAACGTACGTATGCTACCTCATCCAGGTCATGTAATTCAAGCATTACTGTTTCACCGATAGTACTGCTATTGATCTCCTTGTCCCCTTTTTCCTGAACAGACTTCTCGATCCGCTCTACGATTTCCTCCATCACGGCGACAGGTACGGGTCGTTTCTGGCAGGCCGTCTTTATCCCTGACAGAACCTTGTTCCTGTCAAAGGGCTCTCTCCTGTCGTCCTTCTTGATGACCATGGGGAGGATGTCCTCAACCCGCTCGTAGGTCGTAAACCTGCGGCCGCAGCCCAGACACTCTCTCCGCCTCCTGATCACGTCGCTCTCACCGGAAAGACGGGAATCCACTACCTTGTTGTCAAAATCGGTGCAAAACGGGCATTTCATTTTTGCTCACCCCCGTAGTAATCCAGTTTAAGTCCTGCTTCAGACAACATCTCCACCGAAAGTGCATCCGGGTAACCCTGTCCTGAAACGATCCGCTCAACACCGACGTTGATGAGCATCTTGGCACAAATAACACAGGGATGGTCTGTCGTGTAAACTGTGGAACCTGACAGAATGGTCCCATGCTTGGCCGCCTGGATGATACCGTTCTGTTCGGCGTGAAGGCCGCGGCAGATCTCGTGCCTTTCCCCCGACGGGATACCCAGTTTTTCACGAAGGCACCCGATCTCGGAACAGTGGCGGACGCCAGCCGGCACCCCGTTATAGCCGGTGGCCAGAATATTTTTGTCCTTAACAAAAACCGCTCCCACCTGTCTGCGCAGACAAGTGGAACGGGTGGCGACCAGCCTGGTGATCTCCATGAAATATTCGTCCCATGCGGGGCGTGTCAGGGGCTGACTCAAAATGTATCAGGCCTTGAGCCGGTGGCTGTAGAACGGGAACATTTCGCAAAGTTCTCTGATCTCACCCTTGACCTGGGCCAGGAAGGCTTTGTCATCCCTTTTCTCAAGAACCTGACTGATCCACTGTCCTATCAGGGCCATCTCAGCTTCCTTCATCCCCCTGGTGGTGATGGCCGGTGTGCCCAGGCGAAGACCGCTGGTGATAAAGGGGCTTCTCGTTTCAAAAGGTACAGTGTTCTTGTTGGCGGTGATACCAGCCTCGTCCAAAGCCTCCTCGGCGTCCTTTCCGGTATACTCCGCCTCCCTAAGGTCCAGAAGCATGAGGTGGTTATCGGTCCCTCCTGAGACCAGCTTGAAACCCTGCCTCGTCAGTTCATCAGCCAGAGCGGCAGCGTTTCGTACGATCTGTCTCTGGTATTGTTTGAACTCGGGAGTCAGAGCCTCTTTGAAAGCAACTGCCTTGGCGGCAATGACGTGCTCCAGGGGGCCGCCCTGGGATCCCGGGAAAACACGGCTGCCCAGCTTTTTGGCCCACTCCTCGGTGCTCATGATCATCCCACCCCTCGGCCCCCGCAGAGTCTTGTGGGTGGTGGTGGTCACAATGTGAGCATGGGGAACCGGGCTGGGATGTTCACCGGCAGCAACCAGACCAGCGATATGGGCCATGTCCACAAAGAAAACAGCCCCCACCTCGTCACAGATCTCCCGGAACTTCTCGAAATCTATGGTTCTCGGGTAAGCGGATGCACCAGCTATGACCATCTTGGGTTTATGCTTCCTGGCAAGATCCCGCACCTCATCGTAGTCGATCCTCTGGTCGTCCTCACGGACACCATAGGCCACAACGTTGTAAAGAAAACCCGAGAAGTTCACCGGACTGCCGTGGGTGAGGTGACCGCCGTGAGAAAGGTTCATCCCCAGAATGGTGTCCCCCGGCTCGAGAACGGCGAAGTACACGGCCATATTGGCCTGGGCGCCAGCGTGGGGCTGGACATTGACGTAATCCGCTCCGAAAAGCTCTTTTCCGCGATCTATGGCCAACTGCTCGGTGATGTCCACGTTCTCACAACCGCCGTAATACCGTTTCCCGGGATAGCCCTCTGCATACTTGTTGGTCATGACGCTGCCCTGGGCCTCCAGGACCGCCTCGCTCACCATATTCTCTGAGGCGATGAGCTCCAACTGGTACTCCTCCCGTTCGGTCTCACCGCGAATGGCAGCGTAAACTTCAGGATCGTATTTTTCTAAAATGCTGGACAAGGTGTTCCTCCGTAATAGTGATCGGTGATCGGTGATCGGAGAAAGCAAAAACCATATTCAGTCTTTTTTGCATGTCCGAGTGTGTACCACACGGAAAATAATTGCTTTAGTTCAGATCTTACTGATTACCAATTACTGATTACTGTTTTTCCACTGATTACCGATGACCGATTACCTGTATTTCATTCGTCGAATTTCATAACCCTTCCCTCATGTCTTCCACCTTCAAAGGGAGTATCCAGCCAGGTATCCACGATATCCTTTGCCAGGTCGATGCCCAGGATCCTTCCGCCCAAAACCAGGACGTTGGAATCGTTATGGCTTCTGGCCGCCCGTGCTGTGAAATGATCGTGGCAAAGGGCTCCCCGGATACCCTTGTAGCGGTTGGCCATCATGGACATACCCAAGCCTGTACCGCAGAGAAGGATCCCTCTATTTGAACTCCCGGCAAGTATCGATTCGCAAACCTTCCTGGCAAAATCGGGATAATCAACAGACTGAGTCGAATCAGTGCCCAGATCAACCGTTGTGACGCCCCTGACAGAAAGGTGTTCCTTGATGATCTCCTTGAGTCCGAAACCGGCATGATCAGAGGCCAGGGCGATCTTGCAGTCACAACCTTCGCTACAGTTCATTCTTGTCGACCATGGCCTCATGGCAATAGGCGCAGAAAGCTCCCATCTTGCGGCCATCGTCGGTGCCGACTCTCAGATATTTGTAGTTGGGGTTGGAGGGGTGCGGGTCGTGGCAGCTGCCGCAGGTCAGTTCGCCGTTATCACCCAGGACCTCCTGGGGAACGAAAGCTTTTTTGGGCTTCACACCCACAGGATGGCTCTTCGTGAGATGGATGGGCATAATCCCCTCATCCTCATTGTGGCATCCGAGGCACAGGGCATCGGTCCCGCTCACCGTCTGTCCGGTGGCGGTGTATTTTTCGCTTTGGTTGGGAGCTACCCCGAAGGAGAAGTTTCCCTGGGTATCGTGAAGGCTGTGGCACTCTGTACAATCGTTATCGTGTGGACCGGCAGCGTAAATAACGGTCGGTGACGCAAGAATCGCCAGGGCGGCAATAAAGAAGAAAGCCCTTCTCATCGTGTCCTCCTTGTAAACGGCTCCGGAATCGGATTTTTTACCAATCACGCCAAGATCGGCGTAACCGGCAGAACATTACGAGCAGTCACCCCCAAGGGCAACTGAACTAGTGAAACTATACTTTCAGGCCCTTTTTTGTCAAGCAAAGGGGCGACGAAAATGAAATATTTTCGCCGCCCATCGTGAATAGTGAACAGTGAAGAGTGAAGAGTGAATGGATTACCTGCAAACAGTTCACAGTTCACAGTTCACCGCTCTTCCCCTTTGACTAAGTCTGAGACTTAGACTAAGTCTTAGTCCATGGATTATCTATCTCTGAAAGCGGCTGTTAGCGAGGCTGAAAAAGGGTTTGCCGGAAAAAAGATTTTCGACGCCTGGCAAGCTGGCCCTGGTGAAGTCATCCTTGTGACCCGCAGCGGTCCCGGGCTGTTGTTGTCCATAAACCCCGACCGACCCGGCCTGTTCCTTGCTGATCCCGGTGAACGGCCGAATAGAGTCCCTTCCCCCTTCACCGACCTTTTGCGCGTCCGGATCAAAGGGACCAGCGTCGGATCAATATATGTGCAAAAGCCTGGTGAACGGCTTGTCACCCTCACCTTTGCCACCGCCTGGCCCGTCAAGGAGGGCACCCCCCTCAAAATGGTGTTGGAGATCATGGGGCGGCGAAGCAACCTTTTGATTCTGGCAGAGGAACGGATCCTGGTGCCTTTAAAAGCGGTGCCGAAGGATAAAAGCCCTGCACGTCCTGTAATGGCAGGGGAACCCTATCGACCTCCTCCCCCCCGG
>JALHUC010000542.1 GCA_022865845.1 bacterium
GACCCCTTTCCATTCGTGACTATAACATGGTTGACTGTCCCTTCGCGATGGGGTCCTGAGACCCGAAATCCGCAATTGGTTTTGGCGGATTTCGGGTATGGGACATCATCCCACGGCTTGCCGATGGCGCTGGCAGATCCAACTCCTCTCCCAGTCGCTTTTTCCAGTGATTGTACATCCTCCGTATTTTGGATAAACTACCTTTCAGATGAAAGAACATGGTCAAAAAAATACGAGCGTAACGGGAGATGCCGAATACGGAAAGGACGAATCCGACAACGGTTTATTCCCTGAGCAGCGAGCCATCCTCTCGATCATCGCGGCACACTCCCAGAAAGATCATGTCGGCCAGTACGACAGAACCATGGAGCAGATCCTGCACGAGGTGAACTCCTTTTTCGACGCCGACCATGTGCTGTTATGGGAAATCTCCGAAGAAGAGCAAAAACCACGTCTTGCCCATAGTTATGTCAAAACAGGAAGCGATCCGTCCCTACCGGCTTCCCTGAACGAGACCATGCCCTATGTCTTCGGCCGTGTCTGCGATTTTACGCCCCAGTGGGTATCCCGGCCGGAGGACCTGCCGCCAGAGGCTCGCCTCGATCGGCAGTATATGGAGATTTCCGGTATCCGGTCGTTCATGGTGGTCCCACTCATGGCCGGAGGCACTCTCCTGGGTGCACTGAGCCTGGCGTGCTCCAGGGCCGAACGGGAATGGTGCAATAAAGATAGGTTCCATTTCCAACAGATCTGTTTGGCTATCTCCACCCAGATCGACCGGAAAAGATCTTATTATCTTCTCCAACAGCGGATGCAGTTCGAGAATCTCATCTCGGACATTTCGGCTCGGCTTATGGCAACGCCGTTCCAGGATGTCGACAGGGAGATCGAACGCTCCCTGGAGGAGGTCCGGACCTTTTTTGTAGTGGAGCGTTGCGCCCTGCTCGGTATCCGCCCCGACCCCAGGGTCGTGTGGGTCACCCACTCTTCACACGCCGAAGGTCATGAATCAGTGCCGGGTGATATAAACCTCGCGGAGCTGTTTCCATGGTCCTATGGGAAGCTTATCATTGAGGGGACCCACACCACTTTAACCAGTATTGAGGAACTGCCGGTGGAGGCAGAGCTTGAACGCAGATCATGGATCGCGATGGACATCAAGTCAGCTCTGGCCATCCCATTATTCATCGAGGGAAAGGTCTCATCCATCATCCTGCTCAATACCCTGCTCGAAGAGCGTGCCTGGCCTGAGGAGTACGTTCCCCGGCTGCGGGTGCTGGGAGAAACGATCCTCAATGCCCTGGAGCGTCGCAATATCGATCATAATTTACGCGAAAGCAAGAAGCAGCTGCGGGCACGCCTGCAGGAAATCGAACAGCTCAAACAGGCGTTGGACAGGGAGAATACTTATCTGCGTGAAGAAGTCAGCCTTCTCTTCGAGCACAACGGTCTCATCGGTGAGAGCAACGTGATGAGGTCCGTCCTGCACCAGGTGGAGCAGGTGGCCCCCACGGACTCGACGGTTCTCATTTCCGGCGAAACGGGCACCGGGAAGGAACTCCTGGCGCGGGAGATCCATTGCCACAGTTCGCGAAAGGAGCGGGCGCTGGTGACGGTCAACTGCGCTTCCCTCTCGCCCACGCTCATTGAAAGCGAACTCTTCGGTCGCGAGAAGGGCGCTTATACCGGCGCCATGACGCGGATGCTGGGCAGGTTCGAGGTAGCGGACGGCTCGACCATCTTTCTCGACGAGATCACGGAACTTCCCTTTGAGCTGCAGAGCAAACTGCTCCGCGTCATCGAGGAAGGGACGTTAGAGAGGCTGGGATCGACCAGGACAATCCATGTCAACGTCCGGCTCATCGCGGCCACTAACAAGGACCTTTTGCAGGAAGTGGAGCGAGGCGCTTTCCGGCAAGACCTGTTCTACCGGCTGAACGTGTTCCCCATAACCCTGCCGCCCCTCAGAGAGCGCAGGGAAGACATTCCGCTCCTGATCTGGACCTTCATCAGCCGATTGGAGAAGAAGATGGGCAAGCGGATCGAGAAGGTTCCGCAGAGGAGCATGGAGGCCCTGCAGAGCTATTCCTGGCCCGGGAACGTCCGGGAACTGAGAAACATCATCGAGCATTCCATGATCATGACCGGCGGCGGCACCCTCACAGTGGTCCCGCCTGTGGAACGTGAAGCCAGCGATGACGAAGATGGGAGCTTTGCCCTCGAATCCGTCGAACGAAGCCATATCCTGGCAGCGCTTCAAAAATGCGGTTGGCGTATCTCCGGCCAAGGCGGCGCGGCCCAGGCCCTTGGGCTTAAACGCACGACCCTTCAATCGAAGATGAAAAAACTCGCCATCGAACGTCCCACCCGCTGATGCCGTAAAATCGGCATTTTGCCGCCATTTCGGCAGCACTAAGTTCCTTTCCCCGTCCTTCCTCCGCTCTTCCCACAGCGCATAATCACAGAATTTGTTTCATAAACAAGAGGTTCCGGCCATAACCATCCCTGGTTCATGCCGCGGCATGCTTTTCGCACTCTCTTAACGCAGGCTCAAGTGAATCCGTTGCTCAATCATAGGAAGGGAATGGTGAGGAGTAGTCATGAAAATTACCCGTAGAACCTTTATTAAAATATCGGGAACAGCGGCGGCCGGAACCTTCCTCATGGGCAGGCTGGGGTTCGACCTGTCCCCGGCAGAGGCCTATGCCCAGGAGCTGCGCATTAAGGGGGCGAAGGAGACAACCACCGTTTGTTGTTTCTGTTCGGTGGGGTGCGGCCTCCTCGTGCACACCAAAGACGGAAAGGTGATCAGCTCCGAGGGGGACCCCGATCACCCCATCAACGAAGGAGCTCTCTGCTCCAAGGGGTCGTCCATCTACCAGGTGGTTAACAACGAAAGCCGCCTGCAAAAGCCCCTTTACCGGGCACCCGGATCATCCAGGTGGGAAGAGGTGGAGTGGGACTGGGCCCTGGACCAGGTTGCCCGCAAGATCAAGGACACCCGTGACAGGACCTTCACCGAGGTAGAGCACGACTTGCTTGTCAACCGGACCGATGGCATCGCCCACGTGGGAAGCGCGGCCCTGGACAATGAGGAGTGCTATCTTGTTCAGAAGCTCGTTCGCTCCTGGGGTGTCGTGCATGTAGAGCATCAGGCGCGCATATGACACAGCGCAACTGTAGCGGCTCTGGGAGAGTCGTTCGGGCGCGGCGCAATGACGAACCACTGGATCGATCTGAGGAATTCGGACGTCATCCTTGTGATGGGTTCGAACCCTGCTTCAAACCATCCCATTTCCATGAAATGGATCATGAGGGCAAAGGAACGGGGCGCCAAACTCATATGCGTTGATCCCCGTTTCACGCAGACCGCGGAGGTGGCGGACGTTTATGCGCCGATCCGCTCCGGTACCGACATCGCTTTCCTTGGAGGGATGATCAACTACCTGCTGGAAAGTGACCTTTTTCTTAAGGAATATGTCGTCAATTACACAGACGCACCCTTCCTCGTCAACCCGGACTTTAAAATGCCGGGCGAGCTGGACGGTGTTTTTTCCGGTTACGATGAAGACAATTCCAGCTACGACAAGAAGACCTGGGCCTTCCAGCTTGACGAGAAGGGGGTCCCCAAAAAGGATACGAACCTTCAGGACCCCGATTGCGTTTTTCAGTTACTGAAGAAACACTATTCCCGTTATTCCATCGACATAGTCTCACAGGTCACCGGAACTCCCAGGGACAAGTGTGAAGAGATCTACAAAGCCATCGGCTCGACCTATGTGCCGAACCGGACGGCCACAGGCTGCTACGCGATGGGCTGGACGCAGCATACGGTGGGTGTTCAGAACATACGGGCCTTTACCATCGTGCAGCTCCTCCTCGGCAACATGGGGATGGCAGGGGGCGGTGTGAATGCCATGAGGGGCGAAGGCAATGTGCAAGGATCCACGGACCATGCCCTCCTCTTCCACATCCTGCCCGGCTACCTTCCCGCACCGACGGCCTCACTGGCAGGCCTGAAAGATTATGTCCTGAAACACACACCCACGACGAAAGAACCCAGGAGCGTCAACTGGTGGAGCAACAGGGGGAAATACATCACCAGCTACCTCAAGGCTCTCTATGGTGATCACGCAACCCGTGAAAACGACTTCGGCTATTCCTGGCTTCCGAAGCTGGACGAGGGGATGAACGCGTCGTGGCTCGCCCTTTTCGCCAGGATGTACCGAGACCAGTTCGAGGGGTTCTTTGCCTGGGGTATGAACCCTGCCTGTTCGAGCGTGGGCGCTGGCAAAGTCAGGGAAGCGTTGGGAAAGCTGAAGTGGATGGTCAACGTCAACCTCTACGACAACGAGACCGCGTCTTTCTGGAGAGGGCCGGGCATGAAGCCCGGGAAGATCAAGACCGAGGTCTTCCTGCTGCCCTGTTGTTCCTCGGTGGAGAAGGAGGGCAGCATTTCCAACTCCGGCCGCCTCGCCCAGTGGAGATACAAGGCGATAGAGCCCCTCGGGCAGTCCATGCCAGATGCGGAGATCCTTAACGAACTGTATTTCAGGGTAAAGAAGCTCTACCAGAAGGAAGGCGGGGCCCTGCCCGATCCCATCCTGAACCTGACGTGGGAGTATGGTGAGAAGGACCAGGAGGGCAAGGTCCGGCACCTCGATGCTCACAAGGTCGCCATGGAGATCAACGGGTATTATCATGAAAACGTTTACGATAAGACAGCGTCCTCCCCGAAGCTCATCGGCAAAAAAGGCGACCTGGTCCCCAACTTCGTGAGCCTGCGGGATGACGGATCGACCTCCAGCGGGAACTGGCTGTACAGCGGCAGCTATACCCTGAAAGACGGCGAGGTCGTCAACATGATGGCCCGGCGGGGCAAGGAAGATCCCACCGGCCTTGGCCTTTATCCTAACTGGTCGTGGGCGTGGCCTGTGAACAGGAGGATCATCTACAACCGGGCTTCTGTTGACCCGAAGGGAAGGCCCTGGGACCCGGAACGCGCTGTGATCAAATGGAACCCTGCAGCCGGGAAATCGGGTGGATGGGAAGGTGACGTCCCCGATGGGCCGGCTCCACCCCTTGCAGATGACAAGAAAGGGGCACTTCCCTTCATCATGAAACCATATGGTGTGGGGGCCATCTTCGGCTCGGGGCTGAAAGATGGTCCGTTCCCTGAACATTATGAGCCCCTGGAGAGCCCTGTCCCGAAGAACCCGATGTCGGAAAAACACCGGGTGAATCCCACAATCCCCATCGGCAAACTGCAGGCCATGGCCAAGGACCCGGCCTTCCTGTTCTCCTTTGATTATGAACGGTACCCCTACGTGGCCACCACATATCGCGTGAGCGAGCATTGGCAGACAGGCGTCATGACCCGCCACCTCCCCTGGCAGCTGGAGATGCATCCTCAGCAGTTCATCGAACTCGACAGGGAGCTGGCAGGGGTAAAAGGCATCCAAGGCGGCGACCTGGTTGAGGTGAAGTCCGCAAGAGGGCAGCTTTCCTGCGTTGCCATCGTCACGGATCGCTTCAAACCCTTCTTGATCCAGGACCGGAAAGTTCATCTCATAGGGATGCCGTGGTGCTTTGGATGGCAGTATCCCGAGGACGGCAGCGGAGGTGACAGTGCCAATCTCCTGACACCCTTCATGGGGGATCCCAACACCCTTATCCCTGAATCCAAGGCTTTCATGGTCAACATCACCAGGATCGAGAAGCCTGCCCGGGTGTCAGATCAACCGGGCAGCGATTCCCTCGATAGAGGGAGGGGGTAAACAGCCATGGCGGACAAATCATTTTTCATCGATACCACGAGGTGTACGGCGTGCCGCGGCTGCCAGACGGCCTGCAAGCAGTGGAACCGGAACAGGGCGACGAAAACGGTCCAGAGAGGGACCTATCAGAATCCGGCGGACCTTTCGGCCGCCACGTTCAAGTTGGTGCGCTTCCAGGACATCCGTGTCCCGCCGGGAGAAGAGCCGAAATGGCACTTTTTCCCAGACCAATGCAGGCACTGTGTCAACCCTCTGTGCAAAATGGTGGCCGATGGGAAGGGTAAGGGGGCGATCCTCCACGACGGAAAAACCGGGGCCGTCGTCTTCAGCCCGGAGGTGAAGACGACACCTGACGATTTCAGGGAAATCCGCGAGATATGCCCTTTTGACATCCCCCGATACGACGGGGCTTCGGGAGCTATGAGAAAGTGCACGATGTGCATCGACAGGATCAGGGAGGGGATGCTCCCGGCCTGTGTCAAGACCTGTCCCACGGGTGCCATGAACTTCGGGGACCGGGAGACCATCCTCGATATGGCCGCTGCAAAGTTCGATGAGGTGAAAAAAGTCCATAAAGGCGCCTCCTTGCTGGATGCCGACTCTGTCCGGGTGATCTTCCTCCTCAAGGATGATCCGGATACATATCACCAGTTTGCCGCAAAGAGGAATGGAGTCGGGGGCACAGGGACGATGGCGTTCAGACGCTCCCTTCATCCCCGTTCCCGCCTCAAAACATCCTGACATTGGAGGAAGAGTTGGGAACCATGAGGGAAAGAGCGCAACAACTCAAAGAGAAGAGACCCGGTTATGGAGAGATCCTGGACTTTTACGTGAAGGTCCGGGAGTCCCAGGCTGCGGCAAAGGTCTCTTCAAAAGTGGACATGGGAAGGGTCCCGAAGGAGCGGAGGGACCCTGGGGCAAGGGAAGGCCTTCCCCTGCTCCGAAAAGAGGATTTTCCGGTGGACATTGATGCCTCTGTCGCCCTTTTCCATACCCTGTGCGCCATGGGAAGAACGGCCAATCCCCATCTGGCCGCAGAGGTGAAAAAGATAGAACAGGCCTTGAGTGAAAACAGGCTGGACCTGAAAAAACTTGTAACGGATGGCGGGAGTGAGCAAGAGGTTGGACACTCCGCCGCCGGCCAGGGTCTGGACGGGCACGTCCTTGCCTTCCTGGTCCTGAGCAGCATCAGGCCTTCCATCGAAGCGGGCAGGGAACAGCTTGATGGAGAGCTCGATCCTGAAACGCTGCGCAAGGGGCATTGCCCCGTCTGCGGTTCCCTGCCCTCCCTGAACCTTCTGAAGGGAGAAGGAGGGAAGCGTTATTCC
>JALHUC010000543.1 GCA_022865845.1 bacterium
ATTGTGCTCGGGGTTGAATACTACCTGGGTCAACCCCCACCTGTCCCTCAGATCAATGAAGATGAGACCGCCATGATCGCGCCGGCGAAGGACCCACCCCATGAGAAGGACCTTCTCACCGACATTTTTTTCTGTCAGATCCCTGCAGTGATGGGTACGTTGCCAATCGCCAAGGGGGTCGAGTTTTCCGGGTGTTGTGGTCAAAAGGGTTCTCCTTAAAACGTGAATAGTGAAAGGTGAACAGAAATTTACATTCAGACGATTCGAACAGATTTTACTGTTCACTGTTCACGGTTCACGGTTCACCAAATATTAATTTTGTTTGAGTCTCTTCAACATAACCTGCTGCTGCTGTATCTCCAGGGAAAGGGAGGCCAGGTTCAGCAAAATTTCCAGGGAATCGATATCCCTGGGAGGTGTCCCGCCTGGGATAACATCGCAATACAGCAGTGCCACGACCATATTTTGAACAAGGAGGGGGAGAATGACCGTGTGCTTAGGCAAGGGTTCCCCGAGCAGTTCCTTGATCCTGCTCCCCAACTGTTCACCTGGATCATTCACGGTGATCAGTTTCCCGGCTTCTACAGCCTGCTTGATGAGGGGCGAATCAGCGATTTTCATGGAAAGTTCCTTGACACTGGCTCCGAACTGCTTTCCCTCGGGACGCCTGTCACCTCCGTAAAAACCGGTCAACACATCCTTTCTTATAAGGAAGATCGCGCATCGATCCATCTCCCGAGCCGCGAAATTGACGATGACTTCGGCCATTTTGGCAAGGCTCTTGTCCCTCACCATACTGGAGCTTGTCTCAGAGAGGAACTTGATATCCCCGGTGTCTCTCTGGACGACTTCACCAACCTTTTCCAACTCCTCCCGTGACTGTATGAGCTGGGTCAGGAGCTCCTCCCTGAGGATGTTTTGCTGATCTCTCTCAAAATAGACCTCGTGCCGCTGGATAACGTTCTGGATGCAGACGGCCACCTCTTCGATAAACAGATTCAGTTGGTTTTCCAGATCCTCCGGACGAATTTCCTTACGGTCAGGTTTGTTGATGTAATAGGTGGCACCTAGAAACAGCGCACGTCTCCTGATACTTGCATCCGGGTAGGCTGTGTTTACGATGACCGGAATATGGCTGTAGGTTTTCTGGATCTCCTCTAAAAGTTCCAGGCCGCCGAAGATCCCCTTCCCGCTCAGGGTCGGCATGATGAGATCCGCAAGAACGATAGGTATTTTCCCCGAATCTTCGTATTCCATCAGTTTTTCTAAAGCCAGGTGGGGGGACTCAACTGCATCCACTTCAAAACCGAAACTGATGAGTTTGTCCTTAAACATCTCCCGCATAAGCATCTCGTCCTCAACCAACAGAACGACTTCGTCCGGTTTAAGATCACGGAGCTTCTGGCTGACCCTACGCACAGCCTGGAGGATTTCTTCCTTGATGTTTTCGTCGATCTTCCCTTTGTGGGGAACGATCTGATCGATGGCCCATTCATCCCCGACGGCGGATGCCATTTGCGCGGCCTTATTGGCCATTTCCTTGTAGGAAATATCCCCTACCGGATCCCCGGGCACCTCCTCCTCCTCAACACGGTACAGACCCTCTTCCCATGTGAGCAAGTGGATAAGCGATTCCTCAGCTACGCTCATCATGGCTGTGGCAAGTGATTTTTTTTCAATGACAGCCTGCTCTATGAGGATCTCCCCCAGGAAGGAGCCGCCCTTTGTCTTTTGAGCGTTCAGGGCGCCTTGAAGTTCCTTCTCGGTAATAATGTTCTTGCTTACAAGGTACCTCCCCAACCTGCTCTTTGCACGAGGTTCCCTTATAAACACTACCTTGCCACCCTTTAGGGTGACGGAGGCCAGCCCCGTTTTACCCTTAAGGGTCACCGTGCCGGTAAAAGACTTTCCTTCAGCATCGGTGAGGATCTTCAGAAGGTTTTTGGTTTTAAGGCTTCCAGATGTGTTCATCACTTTTCCTTCCCCTTCAGTTTTTTCAAGAAGGATTCCCTGTCAACCGTCTCCTGGTCTCCTGTAGAGAAATCCTTTACCTGCAAAGTTCCGGCCTTCAGTTCATCATCTCCGATGAGGAGCACTTGTGAAGTACCTGTCCTGTTGGCAATCCTGAGCTGCGCCTTGAGACTCCTGTCCTCCAGATCAGTTTCTACGGAATACCCCTTTCCTCGAAGGGCGTCCGCGAGAATCATGACATGGATCCGCGCGGTATCCGTTGCCGCGGCAATGTAGTAATCCACCACAGGTGATGCAATGCTATCCCAATCCATAACATGGGTCAGACGCTCGAGCCCGATGGCAAAACCGATCCCGGGAACATCCCCCCCTATCTCCCTGGCAAGGCCGTCATACCTGCCGCCGGCCGCCACAGCATTCTGGGCTCCCAGTCCACCGCAAACAGCTTCGAACGCAGTCCTATTGTAGTAATCAAGGCCCCGTACGATCCGGGGATCCACCTCGTAGGGGACATTGAGACCGGTTAGGCCGCTGTTTACACGAGAGAAGTGATCCTCGCACTCCGGGCAAAGATATTCAAGTATTACCGGAGATGCCTCCAGAACCTCCTTACAGGACGGAACCTTACAGTCCAGCACCCGCATGGGGTTAGTTTCGGTCCTCCGCACGCAGTTCGAACACAGATCACCCGCAGAATTCTTTATGAAATTAACCAGATCTTCCCTGAAAGGCGGCCTGCAGACTTGACACCCGAGGGAGTTTACCAGGATCTTCACATCCTGCAATCCCAACTCTACAAAAAGCAGATGCAGCAGATCGATGACTTCCACATCCACCATAGGTCCCGATCCACCAATAGCTTCAAGACCTATCTGATAGAACTGCCTGTACCTTCCCTTCTGAGGCCGCTCGTACCGAAACATGGGGCCCGTATAGAATATCTTCGTAACTCCCCCCTGTATTTTCCAGCCTCCCTCAAGGTATGCCCTCACTGCGGATGCGGTACCTTCCGGACGAAGGGTCAAGCTCGCCCCATTGCGATCCGGAAATGTGTACATCTCCTTTTCCACGATGTCAGTAGCTTCGCCTATGCCACGGGAGAAAAGCTCCGTAGACTCAACCAACGGAAGCCGTACTTCACGATATCCGAAACGACCGAAATGCTTCCTGGTACGGTCTTCCGCATAGGAATGTCTGAAGGTTTCATCCGGAGAGATATCCCTGAAACCGCGGATACCCCTGATGAGTTTACTCATGGTAAGTGGTCCTCTATGCGGTATCGGGAGAGATGGGAGGATCTACCGGTCCGGTCAGCGTCTGCTCTCCGGGTGTGGCGACATACACAATGTTCTTGCGTCCGAATTTACCCTTGTACATGGCTTCATCAGCCAGATGGAGAAGTTCCACCTTGCTCACACCGTGTTCCGGATAGGACGCAACGCCGATAGAAACGGTGAGTTTGATGGGGTACCCTTCACTTTCCGTGAAGATGTAGTCCTCAACCATCTGACGGATTCGTTCGGCTACGATCACAGCACCTTTGGAATTGGTGTCGGTCAGCACTACGATGTATTCGTCCCCTCCGTACCGGGCAACAGCATCCACTTTTCGCACAGCTCCCTTCAGCAGCCCGGCGAGCTCTACCAGGATTTTGCTGCCCAGGAGGTGGCCGTGCTTATCGTTGACCTCCTTGAAGGAGTCAAGGTCCAGGAACAACACCGACATGGAGGAGTTAAGCCGCTGGGCCCGAACAAGTTCCCTGTCGAGAATGTTGTTCAGATACCTGTAGTTGAAAACGTTGGTCAGGTCGTCTGTGATGGTTAGGATCTTGGCCTGGGAATAAAGCATGGCGTTTTCCAGGGCTGTACTGGCGTGCTGGCACAAAAATTTTGACACACGCAGCGCTTCCTTACCGAAAACCCCGTTCTTTTCTGTATCGAAAAAGACAACTACTCCTGCCAATTCGTTCTTATTCTGCAAAGGAATAAATAGAGATGACTGGACAGGATCCAAGCTGCTCCTGTATTTCACAGTTGTAGTCAAGGGGTGATCCGGGATGAACGGTTCGGACAGGTGAGCCAGTTCCTGTTGAAACTCATCTAACAGTTTTCTGTCTAACCCCTCGTTCTCCTGAACGTCGAACCCTTCGGACAGAATGATGTTGGATTCGCCCTGCTCCTGGTCAACTATGTAGAGGAAACCCCTCGTGGCGCCGGTTTCCTGGATCATGAGGTCGAAAATAATCTGGTAAAGTTCCTCTATTTCGATGGTCCTGGAGATGCGGCTGCTGGCATCGTAAAGTTTAAGGCTGCTCCTGAGTTCCCTGTTCTCTTCTGCCAGTTTCGACTGTTCCAGAGCGCGGTGTACCACGATCTTGAATTCGGCTGGGTTCAGGGGTTTCCGGATGTAATCGAGAGCTCCGATCTTCATGGCCTTGACTGCAGTCTCCACGGTACCGTGACCGGTTATGAGGATAACACGCAGGCTAGGGTGCTCCAAACGAAGGATCTCCACCATGTCAAGTCCGGTTTTGTCCGGCATGACAAGGTCGGAAATGACCAGATCAATCCCCCCTTGGCGGATGATCTCAAGGCCATCATCAACACTTTCAGCATCAACGACCTCGAAGCCACCATCCTCTTCAAGGATCTGACGGCAGAAAGTGCGTGCGAAACGGTCATCATCAACCACCAGTATCTTCGATACGGCCATCAATTCTCCCCGGGAAAAATCCTGTCAGAATTCTCTAAAGACATATAAAATAACACTTTTTAGTATCAGAACCAAACATGGTTGTCAACAACAGTGGCTTAATTGCATGCGGACCACCCTTTTTGTACCGGATTTTCACAACTGTATCACCAGTGAACACAAGTTTTATCCCCATCCCCTCGAACCAGTCAACAACCTCAGGAGCGGGGAGATGCCTGTTCCCGGGAGACCGGGAGGGACAAACCGCGATGATA
>JALHUC010000544.1 GCA_022865845.1 bacterium
AAGACCAATAGGAACAAATGGGAATTGGAACTTGCAGATATATTTTGATTGGCTTTTTCTTTGGACTTTGGACTTTGGACCTTGGACTCACCATGCGGTGAACACGATTCACCGCATGGTGCGGTTGCCAAATATATAGGTTGATGTTAATTTTCATCTTTGGGCTCCAGCTGTTGTGAATGACATGGGGCCCCGTCTTTTTGGGAGCCGGCTTGATTCGGCTTTCATCCTTTTACAAGGGAGTAGTAATGGCCGTTAAGAAGACGAAGCCGGGTAAAACAGGTAATTCAGGCACCAATCAATACGGTCTGGATCTGAGGCTGAGAAACCAGGGCCTTATCGGTGTGGGCAGTAAGATCCCCATTAAGGATTCATCAGCACTGAGCCTCCTGTATACACCCGGTGTGGCCGCGCCGTGTCTGGAGATAGCCGAAAATCCCATCAGGTCCTACGACCTGACCTGTCGCGGAAACACCGTCGCAGTGATCAGCGACGGTTCATCCGTTTACGGGTTCGGGAATACAGGGCCTGAATCAGCGCTCGCCATGCTCGAGGGACGGTCCGTGTTTTTCAAGACCTTCGCGGGAGTGGATGCGTTTCCCATTGCCCTGAACACCCAGGATTGCGACGAGATCGTGGAGATATGCATCAGACTGGCCACCAACTTCGGCGGAATTGTCCTTGAGGACATTGCTGCCCCCAAGTGTTTTACGGTGGAACGGAACCTCAAAAAGGCTACAAGGATCCCCGTATTGCACAGTGAACAGCACGGTGGGGCCATTGCCGTATACGCTGCCCTCATTAATGCTCTCAAGGTTGTCGGCAAGAAGCTGAGCAAGGTCAACATCGTGATCTCCGGGGCCGGTGCTGCCGGGATCGCAACAGCAAAACTTCTCCTGGCTGCCGGGGCAAAAGAGATCACCCTGTGTGACAGATACGGTTCCATATGCAGGTATCGGACCCAGCCGACGAACTGGGCCAAATCGGAGGTGTCCCTTTACACCAATACCACCAGAAAACGGGGTTCTCTTAAGGATATGATGGTGGGAGCGGATGTTTACATAGGGCTTTCAGCACCGGGTATCGTCTCCAGGGAGATGGTCAAGAGCATGGCGAAGGGCGCCATTGTTTTTGCCCTTGCAAACCCGATCCCCGAAATTATGCCCGATGAAGCCATCAAAGCTGGAGCGGCAGTTGTGGGCTCAGGCAGGTCCGATTTCCCTAACGAGATCAACTCGGTCTACGTTGCTCCAGGGATTTTCAGAGGTCTCCTCGATGTCAGGGCCTGGAGGATAAGCGAGGCTACATACCTTGCCGTAGGCGAAACCATCGCCGGCCTGGTCCCGGAGGATAAGCTCAGTCCTGGATACGTGGTTCTCCCCATCTTCGATTTTCACGTGGCTGCAAAAGTGGCAAGGGTCGTTGCCGAAACGGCCATCGAGAGAGGTGACGCAAGGGTTGAGGTGTCTCCCGCCGATGTAGAGGCCAAAACCCTCAAGATCGTGTACGAGAACGTGTACACCGTCCTGCCTCCGGTCCCGCCCCGAAAAAAGAATATGGATATAAATGAAGAATCCATTGATCTGCACCACCGGTACCAGGGGGTCATGGAGATAAAGGTAAAGGTGCCCATCCGTGATGAGTACATTCTCAACAGGCTGTACCTTCCACCGGAAGCGGCCCAGGCAAGCCTGCTCCTGTCAAAGCATCCGGAGAAGGTCTACGACCTGACCTGCAAGGCCAACCTGGTCGCCGTCGTCTCCGACGGCAGTGCTGTCCTCGGTCTCGGAAACATAGGGCCCAGGGCGGCCCTCCCTGTAATGGAAGGGAAGTCGATACTTTTCAAGACCTTTGCCGGTGTTGAAGCTTTTCCCATCTGTATATGCACCCAGAATACGGACGAGATCGTGGAGTTAGTAAAAGCCATCTCCCCCACCTTCGGCGGAATCAACCTGGAGGATATTTCTGCGCCCCGTTGTTTTGAGATCGAAGAGAGGCTCAAGAAGGAATTGGATATTCCTGTCTTCCACGACGACCAGCACGGCACCGCTGTGGTGGTCCTCGCGGGGCTGATCAACTCCCTGAAGATCGTGGACAAAAAACTGTCCGATATCAAGGTCGTAATGAACGGCGCTGGAGCGGCAGCCATTGCTGTTACAAAACTTCTCATGGTGGCCGGTGCCCAGGACATAACTCTCTGCGATGAGTTTGGAACCGTCTTTGAGGGCAGAAAAGAAAAGATGAGCAGGATCATGGAAGAGATGGCTCAGATCACGAACCGGGACAACGTCAAGGGTGATCTTGCCAGTGTCATGAAAGGCGCGGATGTTTTCATAGGGCTTTCCGTGGGCAATACGGTCACCCAGGACATGATCAAAAGCATGGCCAGGGACCCAGTGGTCTTTGCCATGGCGAACCCGGTGCCGGAGATCTGGCCGGATGATGCCTACGCTGCAGGTGCCAAGGTCGTGGTTACAGGAAGGTCCGATTTCCCCAACCAGGTGAACAACTGCTCTGTCTTCCCTGGCATTTTCCGGGGAGCTCTGGACGTCCGGGCTACTGATATCACCAAAGGGATGAAGATCGCTGCTGCTGAGGCCATTGCCAACTTCATTGCTGATGACAAGCTTGGACCCGGGTATATCATTCCTCACGCTATGGATTTCAAGGTGCCCCCTGCAGTTGCAGCTGCGGTGGCCAAAGCAGCGGTGGAGGAAGGTGTGGCACGGATCAAAATCTCACCTGAGGAGGTTGCGGCCAATACCCTGGAATACCTTTATGAGGGACATCTGCGGCACCTTAAGGGCGATATTGAGTCCACGAGATAGCCCGAATAGAATTTTTTCGAGGTTATAAACAGTTGATGGACATTCAAGAGGTCCATCAAGCAGTCCCGCCGACGGCGGGACTGGGGTGGGGGCCACGCCTGCGGCGTGGGACGGATTCACTCCGCTTGGGGGGGGATCACGCCCAAGGCGTGACCGCCCTTTAGAAAGCTTGAATAAAATTTTTACGAGGTTAACTAAAGTAGTCACAGGAACATCAATGGACAACAAGGTAAAAAACCAGATTCGTTCTATCGTAGGTAAGGAACACTGTTCCGACAGGAAAGAGGACCTTTTCCTCTACTCCTACGATGCCATGAACAGACGGTATCTACCCGACATGGTGGCCCATCCCTCTTCTGCGCAGGAGATCTCCCGCCTGATAAATCTGGCTAATGAACAGCTCTTCGCCATCGTCCCCAGAGGGGCTGGAACCGGCCTTACAGGAGGGTCCCTGGCCGTGGACGGCGGTCTTATTATTACGACCAGCAGGATGAACAGGATCCTGGAGATCGACCCGGAAAATCAGACGGCCTGGGTCGAGGCTGGGGTTTTTAACGGGGATCTTCAGTCAGCGGCCGCCGGGTACGGTCTCTTTTTTCCTCCGGATCCTGCGAGCATGGACTTCTCCACCCTCGGGGGGAATGCGGCCGAAAACGCCGGCGGCGCCCGAGCGGTCAAGTACGGTGTCACCAGGGATTATGTCATGGCTCTGGAAGTGGTTATGCCCACCGGTGAGATCGTCCACACCGGTTCGGCCGCCATCAAGAGCGTGACTGGCTATGATCTCACCAGGCTTATCGTGGGATCCGAGGGGACGTTGGGTGTCATTACGCGACTCCTCCTGAAGCTGATTCCCATACCGGAGGCAGTGGGGACGATGCTGGCGGCCTTCCCCGAGATAAGCACGGCAGCGAAGGCGGTGGCCAGCATCATGTCCAGCCGGGTCACCCCGTCCACTTTGGAGTTTATGGACCGAACCGCGGTGGAGTGCGTTAAGGAATATCTTCACGACGATATCCCCTCCGATGTGGCGGCCCTCCTCCTCGTGGAGGTTGATGGTAGCCCCTCTGTTGTGGAAGCGGATGCCAAGGTTCTTGAAAATAAATGTCTTGAGGCTGGAGCGCTGTATGTGCAGTCCGCCCGGGACTCTGAGGAAAGGGAAGCGCTCTGGACAGCCAGACGGGCTCTGTCACCTGCCATAATGAAGATCCGGCCCCTGAAGATAAACGAGGATGTGGCTGTTCCCCGTATGAAGATCCCTGATCTCATTACCGGGATTGAGGAACTTGCCCGCAAGCATCGCCTTTCGATCGTTAATTTCGGTCATGCCGGTGACGGTAACGTCCATGTTAACCTTCTCCTGGACCCTGAGGACAAGGAGGAAGTGTCTCGCGCGGACCACTGCGTCAAGGAACTTTTTCAACTCGTTATATCCCTGGGAGGAACCCTGTCCGGAGAGCACGGGATCGGGATAGCCAAGGCTCCCTATCTTGATATCGAACTGGAATCCTCCGCTACGGATGTCATGAGGAAGATCAAGCAGGCTCTTGATCCCAAAAACATCCTGAACCCCCACAAAACTTTCGATTACGACAAGACAAGCCTTGAACGGGAGCTGTCTCCTGACAATGGATAAAGATCAGACCAGGCAAGTCAGGAGACAGTGCGTCAAGTGCGGGAAGTGCCAGACGGTCTGCCCTGTCTTTTCGGTACAGCCGGTGGAGGCTTCCGCCGCCAGGGGAAAAATGGCCCTGGCTGAAGCTGTCACCCAGGGGTATCTTGATGAATCCGATGTCTACCGTAACTACCTTGAAACCTGCCTTCTGTGCGGTGCCTGCGAGGAAGCCTGTCCCAACGAGGTCCAGACTCTGTCCACCATGCTCGAAGCAAGGGAAAGGCTGGCTTCCAACGGGGGAACCAAGTTAGGCAAAAAACTGATCCTTGAAAATGTTGTAGGTAGTCCTCGCCTGCTTGACCTTGCAATGAGACTTGGCAGGAACTTCCTGGGCCTTGCTTTTAGAAGGATCCCAGCCGAGAGTGGGATCAGGCGAAGGTTCCCGCTTCCCCTTTTCACCCGGGACCGGACTCTTCCCAGCCTGGCCGACAACTTTTTCACAGACCGGTACAAGGGACAGGTGAACTCCGGATCAGGGCCAAAGGTCGGGATCTTCCCAGGCTGCATGACCAACTATTTCTATCCCGGGACAGCGGAGGGGATAGTGGGGCTTCTTAAAAAACTGGGAGCCTCTGTATACGTTCCTGAAGGTCAGGTCTGTTGCGGTATGCCGGCACTAACCGGCGGGGCCAGGGAGATCGTCAGGAAACTTGCCTGTCAGAACCTGGAGGCGTTCGAGAAATACGAACTGGATGCTATTGTCACCGGCTGCGCCTCTTGTGGGGGTAACCTCAAGGAAAACTACGGCGGACTTCTCCGGGAAGCGGGCGTCGAAGATCAGCGCATTGAGGAGTTTACCTCCAAAGTGTTTGATATTAACGAGTACATGTATCGCTTCAGCACACCGGATTCTTGCGAAGATGTTATTCAAAAGGAAGAAAGAGACATAGAAAGAAACAAAGAAAGAAACAAAGAAAAACTGGTAGTGACATATCATCATCCTTGCCATCTCAATAGACTTCAGGGAGTGAAGGCTGAGCCCATCGCTCTGATCCAGTCAGTTCCAGGTGTCAGGTATGTCCCTATGGCAGATGATCAGCGGTGTTGCGGAATGGGCGGGTCCTTCAGCCTTGAGCATTATGATATTGCAAAGGAGGTGAACGACCAGAAGGTGGCCAGGATCATCGAGACTGGAGCTGATGCCGTAGTGACCTCTTGCCCCGCCTGTATCATGCATATACGCGATGGTTTAAGCCGGAACCAGAGAGGGGACATCGAGGTTCTTCATGTCACGGAACTGCTTCAGCGGTATGACTGTGAAAAACAGGAGGTAGGAAAGGCCTGGGACTCGGGGACCCGGAGACACGGGGACACGGGGGATAGTGAAAAAATACCCTGCGGGCGACTGAGTGAAAGGGCGGGGGAGAGTGGGGGCGGAAGATCGGTACATAAGACGCAGAATATAAACAGAGGTTTAAAGCCGGCAGATAAGAGAGACTATCTACTCCTTTTTGAAATTTGAAATTGAACCTTCTGGATCATGGATTGAGTATGAGATCTGAGATGTGAGATTTGAGATCGATAACCGTTCACCGTTCGCTATTCCCCAGTAATGGACTCAAGTAATTTGTCATACCAATCCCACACAGGCGCCATT
>JALHUC010000545.1 GCA_022865845.1 bacterium
AAACGCTGGGCCAGGTAGATCCAGGTGGACGATCCCCCGTCTCGAAGCAGAGCGGAGGCAGAGCGGGCAAAATCTGAAACGCCGCCGTGTATCTCATGACGTGCGGCCGCTCGGGATGGGTCGGGGCTTATCCGGCCTGTCCCCACCTTTCTGTAGGGCGGGTTGGCCAGAACCATGTCAAACCGCTCCAGAGTTCCTTTCCAGGGGTGGCTTCTGAGGTCAGCCTGAACAAACTGGATATTGTCGAGACTGTTTATGCGGGCGCTTTGTCTTGCCTGTCCGATCAGTTCGGACTGGATCTCGACTCCCAACAGACGGCAATAGGGGTTCTCCTTCGCGAGCAGAAGGGCCACCAGACCGTTGCCACAACCAAGATCCGCCACCCTCCGTTCAGGGGAAGGCTTGATGAAACGCGCGAGAAGGAGACCATCGATGGAGGCTTTTACTCCGGTGGAGGATTGGATGAGCTTGAGGTCGTTTATGAGGTCGATGTTTGAGGTCATAAGGTTGGAATCTCAAATCTCATATCTCAAGTCTCAGAGAAAAAGCTGACCTAATTAGCTGGTCAGTTTGGTTTAAGTTTGAGATCTGAGATGTGAGATCTGAGATCACTCAATGACCTCCCCCTTTAGATCGTACACATCGCTGTCAGTTATCAAAACCTGGACAAACGTTCCCGCCTCCACATCCTCGTCAAGGCGAACAACACCGTCCACCTCGGGTGCCTGGCCCTGATGGCGGCCGAAGGGGCCTTTTTCGTCAAACCCTTCTGCAAGGATAGTCAGTTCCTGCCCCACCAGCCTGCTTAACCTCTGTGCCGAGATCCCGGCCTGCTCCTCCATGAGTTTATCAGCCCTTGTTCTCGCGACATCAGAGGGCACCTGGTCTTTCATTCCCGCTGCCGGTGTTCCCTCTTCAAGGCTGTAGGGGAAAACACCCAGATGATCGATACCAGCTAGCTGAATGAAGTGGAGGAGATCATTAAAGTCCTCCTCTGTTTCCCCCGGAAAACCGGTCATTAGAGTCGTCCTGAGGTAAACATCAGGCATGGCATGACGGACCCGTCTCACCACATCTATGGGCGTGGGTGCCTCCCCCCTGCCCATTCTTTCAAGGACAGGGGCAGATACGTGCTGAAAAGGAACATCGAGGTACCTGCAGATCCTCGGGTCGGAAGCGATAACCTCGAGAAGTTCATCCGTAACCCGGGATGGATGTACATAGAGGACTCTGAGCCAATAGTCCCCAGGAACGGTGAGGAGGGACCGCAGGAGGGAGGGCAGACTGTCTTCTCCCAGATCCTGTCCGTAGCGTCCAGAATCCTGGGCCACCAGGGTGACCTCCCGGACGCCCTGCCCAATAAGATAATCCATTTCGCTCACGATGGATGCTGCCGGACGGCTGGCAAATTCTCCTCGAATGGAGGGGATGAGGCAGTAGGCACACCAGTTGGAGCACCCCTCGCCGATCTTGATGTAGGCCCGGTGCTCTGGATGGGAACGAACTCTATAAGGGAACGTTGATTCCGAATTGCGAATTGAGAATTCAGGATTGAGAACCGGCTCTTCCCCGCCCTTCGCCCTGGGCCCTGCGCCCTGCTTTTCCGCGCCCTCCGCCCTGCGCCCTTCGCCCTGTTCTTGCCCAAGGACTGCTTTGACAACACTTTCCAGATCCTTATGAGGTACCAAAGCATCCACCTCAGGCACTTCTTTCAAGATCTCGTCCCCGTAGCGACTGACCAGACACCCGGTTACCACCAGACGCGTCGGGCCACCTTCTCCTTTAAGTTGAGCCAGCTCCACGATGCGGTCTAAGGATTCTTCAACCGCCTCGGT
>JALHUC010000062.1 GCA_022865845.1 bacterium
ATCACGGATCACCAACCTTCGCTAAAGCTACGGCTGGCAAGCGGATTTCCACCTCTGCACTCTACACTCTGCACTCTGCACTGATTTACACCTTTGGACATTGGACTTTGGACATTGGACTGCCTTTCCCCCACTCTCCCCCTCTTAATGCACCTTCCGCTCCCACGCCCTCTGCCCTGCCTTTCTTTTGGACTTTGGGCGTTGGACTTTGGACTGCTCCTAGCGCCGCCCTCTCGGCCTCCTCGGTGCAGGTCTCACCGTAACGTGGCTGGCCGGGCGCTCCCCAGACTCCCCGGAGAGTTCCTTGTCAACGGCCTTATCCAGGCTATCCTTCTGAAACTTCAGCTCCTCCTTCTGCTTCTCCAGCCATTGGGCCTGGTCCGCGGCGCTTCGGATCGGTTTGTTTCCCGGACGGCGTTCATCTCTCCGCCGGTTGTCCTGGGACCTGTCACCCTGGGGTCTGCTTTCCTGGCGTTTGTCACCCTGAGACCTGGTTTCCGTGACCTTGTTACCTTCCCGGGCCATGCCTTCATCCCCCGAAGGCGAACCGTACCGGATCAGAAAAAAGATACCCAGGAGAACAAGAAAGACGCCCGCCCCTGAGTAGAGGATGCCCACAGTCAAGGTTTCAGTTTCCATCATCTTTCCCATGAAACCGAGGGGCAGGATGACGGAAACAAAAGTCAAGACCTTGGTCCTGAGCTGGAAAAGGTTATTCACCACCATCCACTGTGGAGCCGGTATATCCCCCACAAACAGGGACCCGAAGGCCACCGCCAGGAAATACAGAAATGCTGCCCTTATGAAATAGGGCACCACCAAGGCGCCGCTTCCTGGCTCCATGACGAACCCGCCGGTGAGGGCAAGGTTTGCCAACTGGAACAGGCCCCGCCCCAGAGATCCCATTGCCAGGACCACCAGGGCCAGGACGGCCAGAGCGAAAAGGTACCGAAGGCTTGCGATAAATAGGCTGAATATACGCGTCATGTTGAATGTTCCCTCCTTGCGTTACTTGTCTGTATCCCCGCCAGCTTTGTCAACCAGCTTCATAAACCCGGTGATAAGATCCATGGGTATGGGGAAAAGAGTCGTTGAGTTGTTCTCGGTGGCGATCTCTCTGAGCGTTTGCAGGTATCTCAGCTGGATGGCCTGGGGGTTGGTGGAGAGGATGTCGGCCGCCATTGCCAGTTTTGCGGCTGCCTGGTGCTCGCCCTCTGCGGCGATAATCTTGGCTCGCCGCTCTCTTTCCGCTTCGGCCTGCTTGGCCATGGCCCGCTGCATCTCCTGGGGCAGGTCCACGTGCTTGATCTCCACGTTTGTGACCTTGACACCCCACGGGTCGGTAGAGGTATCCAGAAGTTCCTGAAGCTCGTGGTTGATCTTTTCACGCTCGGAGAGGAGGTCGTCCAACTCCACCTGCCCGAGGATACTCCTGAGCGTTGTCTGGGCCAGCTGACTCGTAGCGTAATAAAAATCCTCAACATCGACGATGGCCTTGGCCGGTTCCATGACCCTGAAATAGACGACAGCATTGACCTTCACCGAGACGTTGTCCTTGGTGATAATATCCTGGGGAGGAACGTCCATAACCACCAGTCTGAGACTGACACGGACCATTTTTTCCAGGATCGGTATGATGATCACCAGACCGGGCCCCCGGGTCGGGGTCAAACGGCCGAGCCGGAAGACCACTGCCCTTTCGTACTCCCTCGTGATCTTGAAGGCGGATGTCAGGAACATGATCACTCCGAGAATAACAAGTAATATCCAATAGCTTGCTGCAAACATGATAGTACCCCCTTATTTCAGTCCTGGTCCTGGTCTTAGTCCTGGACCAGGTCAATTAATTTAATCTTCCCTTCCCTCTTCCTCCTTCACTATTCCTCCTTCTGGACCGATCTCTTCCACCGTAAGCAGCATTCCCTCAACAGCCTTAACCCTCACTTTGCAGCCTGCCTCGACCTGCCCCTGGGCTTCCGCCCTCCATATCTCTCCGTGCACCTTCACCGTGCCCTGGGGAGTTAGAGGTACAGTGACAACCCCTGTTTCCCCGATCAACCCCTCAGCTCCTGTTGTAGGTTTCTTTCGCTTATCACGGATTACGAGGCCCAGGCCGAGGATGAAGAACAGAGCTGTAAAAACCGTCACACCCACGACCAGAGACAGGGACAGCTTATAGTACGGCTCTGCCGTATCGAAAAGCATGATACTTCCCAGAAACAGGGCAACGACGCCACCCACTGAAAGCATACCATAGGAAACCACCGTCACCTCCAGAATGAACAGGATGACCGCCAGAAAAATGAGAAGGAACCCCGCGTAATTGATGGGGATGACCTGGAAGGAAAAGAAGGCGAGGATGAGAAAGATACCCCCCAGCACTCCTGGAAAGATGACCCCGGGGTTTGCCAGTTCGAAGAAGAGTCCGTAGATCCCGAGCATCATGAGGATGTAGGCGATGTTGGGGTCAGATAGGGTTCCAAGCACCCGATACCTCCACCCCATGGGGCGATCCAGAACAGTGGCTCCCTTGACGGCAAGGACGATCTCTTCACCCGATACCTTCACAGTCATACCGTCCATGGCCGCGAGTAATTCTTCCATATCCTCGGCGATTATATCGATGACGTTTAGCTCAAGAGCTTCAGTCTCGGTCACCGACACACTCTCTCTCACCGCTCTTTCAGCCCAGTCAGCGTTGCGACCCTGTTTCTCAGCGATGGACCTGATGAAGGCCACCGTGTCGTTGAGAACCTTCTGCCCCATAACATCGGCGTCATCCGAGGCAGGCGCCTCGGATTCCGGTTCCGGGTTCCGGGTTCCGGGTTCCGCGACCTTAGCTATTTCTTCCCCTTCGCCCTTCTTCCTTCCTCCTTCCTCCTTCTGATCTTCTTTCCCCGGGCTCAGCGGATTCCCTCCCCCGACATTCACCGGATGGGCCGCCCCGATGTTGGTACCCGGGGCCATGGCCGCCACATGAGCCGCCATGGTGATGAATACGCCAGCCGATGCGGCCCGGGCCCCGGGGGGACCCACATGGACAGCTATCGGAACCTTTGATCCAAAAAATGCCTTTACGATCTGCCTCGTGGAGGACACCAGCCCGCCGGGGGTGTCGAGCTGCAGGACAACGAGATCGAGCCCTTCGATCTGCGCTCTCTCAATCTGCTTCTGGATGTAATCGGCGCTTACGGGGGTTATGGGGCCGTCCACAACAATCCTTGCCACCACAGGGCGACCGGTATCAACCTTTTCTTCACCAGCCGTATCCAGTGCTGCCGTCAGGGGGACGGTCAGGACCAGGAACAGAAAAATGATCATTCGCCAATACCTGTTCATCATGTCTGATAACCTCGCAAAAATTCTCTTCGAGCTTTCAAAAGGGCGGTCACGCCTTGGGCGTGATCCCCCGCAAGGCGAAGTGAATCCGCCCCACACCGTTGGCGTGGCCCCCGCTCCCAGTCCCGCCGATGGCGGGACTGTTTGATGGACTTTTTAGGGTCCATCAAATTTTAACTCCCAGACTCGAGATCGGAACGGCAAGTCCCCGGGGTCCCACAAGATCCGGCCCCATCCTTCTGAAGGGGACCAGAACGAGGGACTGGCTTGTCCCTTTCCTGGGGAAGGGCTTTTTCGATCCTGTACCGGCAACCACATCGGCCATCTCGTCCGCCCCGTCCGGCGGCAGGCCCACCGGAAATGGTTTCAGACTCATCCTGTTATGGTAGGGAATGGGCCGCGCGGGAAAATCCGCATGATAGTAACGGGCTGACAGGTTGAAAAGAAGCCGTGGAGAACGAACGTTGAAGGCGGGGATGAACAGGCTCTTTTCTTTCCCGCGACGCAGCCAGAAGGGCAAAAATATGGTAGAAGGATCCTCTCTTGAATCCGGATCGCCAGCCCACAGACACTCCCTTTCCTGTAACACTCCCCGCCTGGCTTCCCATCCTTTGGCGCAGGAACGGCAAAAGCGAAGATGGACCAGGGGATCGGGGTCCAACTCACCGGCGCACTCGGGACAGATGAGAGGCGCCAGTTTCAGGCGGGTCTCACCAGGAGACCTGCTTTCCTTGAGACCCAGGTTGTCGAGGAGTTTTTCCATCTCTTCATGCTTTAGCTGCCTGATGAGGCCACCCCCTACCGTGTCGATGAGCATTAGTCTGACGTTGGTTCCTTCCCGAACCTCCACCAGGGAAAAAGGAAAGAACAGGATAGAGTTTTTCTCCCACAGACGAAACCTCCTCTCCTCGGTCACCTTCAACCCGGGGTCGGGCATCCCGTCGAAGAAATCCTCCTCCATCTTCTTGCTGTGGGACTCCTTGTCCCTTTGGATGGGAGCGAAAGGCATCTTGCCGCCATTTTCCCGGGTGGCCAGGAAAAGGTGAAGCGACTGGACGCGGTAACCTGGAGAAAACAGCCCTGGAGACAGATCGGTGTGGGCCGGACGCATAAGGTCCACGGGCCGGGTGAGCAGCCGTTCCTGAAGCGTTTTATCCATGTCCAACCCGGCCTTGCGTCCACTGACCCACTTCAGGGCGTGGCCGGTGGTCCTGTAAAAGGGGAAGTAGAACGGGAGGACCGATCTCAATAGGGGTGGTTTCCAGCCATTTTTCATGGCGATGCAGGTGACCTCATGGGCCGTTTCCCGCACACTAATAATGGGTTTTATGAGGAAGTTGAGCCAGGTCGCCCCGGTTCCTGTGATCATGAGCCCCGCGCCGCAGTATCTGCACCGGGTACCGGTGGCTTCCTGATCGAAAACCACCTCACCGCCGCATTGGGGGCAGTGATGGCTGACGTAACAGGAGCGGTTCACAGTTTGAATATGTTCCTATTCGACCTTATCACCACAATGCAGGCAGAAGCGGGCTCCTTCGGGAACCTTTTTGCCGCACTTCCCGCAAACCGGCTTATTCTTTTTAATCTCCAGTCCGCAATGGTGGCAAAAACGGGCGTCCGACGGCAGATCCTTCCCGCAGGAACCGCAGACCTGGCCCCTGACGACAGGGGTGCCGCACCTGAAACAGAAACGCGCGTCCTTCGGCAGATCGGCCTGGCACTGGGGGCAGGGATCTCCACCGGAGGCCCCGCTGGAAGGCCCATTGCCTTCGAGAGTTGAACGAAGGAAAGACGGGACCATCATACCCAGTCCAGCTCCCAGTCCAAGTCCCATACCTGATTCCGCCGAGGATGAACCTCCTCCCCCTCCCTCGCCCGCTCCTCCTGCGTCACCCATGAACTGGGCCGCCTTGAAGCGAAGGTAGTCTTTTTCACCTACGGCGGTCATGCTTCCTCTTTCGTCGATTATCTTCTGAACGTTATCAGGAGGGGTAATAGAACGGATTATGAGATCTCTCACCTCGATACCGTACTTGAGAAAATCCTCCCTGATACGCGCCTTGGCAGCCGCCCCCAGTTCCTCATATACCTGGGCAAGGTCCAGGACGGTATCCAGATTTTCACCAAGCAGGTCGTTGATACGGGAGATGATAATCGCTCGCAGGAAGTCGGAGATCTCATCAGTGGTGTAAACGCCCTGAGTCCCTACAACGACATTAACGAAAAGCATGGGCTGGACGACCCTTATGGTGTAGTTGCCGTGGGCCCGGAGCCTGATCATTCCCAACTCCTTGTCCCTGAAGGTCACCGGGTCCCTGGTTCCCCAGGTCAGGTTGGTAAAAGTCTTCATGGACGCAAAATAGACAGCCACCCTGAAGGGACTCTTGAAGCCGAAGGGCAGACTGAGAGCCTTGGTAAGGAGAGGAAGGTTCTGGGTTGTCAGAGTGTGACGGCCGGGACCAAGGACATCCAGGGCACGGCCGTCGCGGAAAAAGACAGCAGCCTGGTTCTCATTTACGATGAGTTGGGCGCCGAACTTGATCTCTCCGGTCCCCTCGGGGGGGATACGGTGAACCATTTCCGTACCTGTGTTATCGATCCACTCCAGAACCTCGATGAACTCACTCACTATCAGCCTCCTGACCTTCCAGGGCCTTTCTTCGGCCTTCAAAAGCGTTTCTCAGGTCCCGGAGCGCTTCATCAAGGCCGGTCCCCCATTCAGGGTCCACAGCGATCTTTTCCGCTGTACAAATGTAGTCTGCCAGCGTTTCGGCAGCGCTTAGCAGGCCGAGATCATATTCATACAACCTCTCCAGGTCCTCGAGAGTAATGCCCTCGCGGTCAAACCATCCTGCGTAACCTGAGGGGGCATAGCGCATTTCATCCTCGATGCGATCGAATTTGGTGACGAGTCGCTCAAGGTTGCCAATGACTCTCAGGTTCCTGAGTCCACCTGACCTGGACAGGTCGTTCATGGCCTCGGAGAGAAGATCCCGGCATCTTGAGATCTCTGTTGCGGCTTTCGTCCGCACTGCCTTGTCAGCATCCCGCCTTTTTTCCCGGTCCTGATAACCCGCTATACCGGGAATGATGCGGGTAAGCTTTTCCAATAACTCTGCTACTTTTGGCTGCGTCATGTCTTCCGCCTGTCTGCCGGACCGGCCTTGATGGTCACCTTGCCGTCTTTGTTAACCACCTTGAAAGCCACCTTTTCGCTGCCGTACTTTTCACGAATGGCTTTGGTCTGCTGTTCCAGCGCACTCCGAACCTTCTCCATATCGGGTAACTTGCCGCTACCGATACTCTGGTACTCAAGGGTGAGAGCGGAAAAAAGTTCATCCATCTCTCTCTTATTGTTGGATTGGGTGGGAACCTCATAAACTCCGGCCGCCTTTCCCTCCAGGGATTGAGTGGTTTCTGGAGTCGCTTCGGGGGCCTCTTCGGGGACAGCGGCGGGGGCCACAATCCTCCGCTTCGGTTTCCTGCCCTCTTCGAGCTCCCTCAGGTTCCTCTGCCAGTACTGGTGATAGGTATTGTAACGGGAGATGGCCTGCTGATTGCGAAATCGCAGAGCGGTATTGGTCATGACAGTAGACGTGAGGGTACGGACCTCCCTGGCGACCTTTTCGGCAAGCTTATCGGGGGGCCTGCGCTCAATCCCGGCGAAATACTGATCGTAGGCCGCCTTCAGTTTCATAATGTCCTGTTCGAGTCTGCGTACTCTCTGTTCCATAACTCACCCTGGTCAAGCTTGATTAAGGTTTTCCTTCCCTTTGGTGTAATTAAAAAGGATATCAGAGGGAAGGAGGGAAATAAAGTAATAGTAATAGTATCATTAGAAGTTGTAGTGATACATTTTCTCGGGAACCTGCCATCAGCTTGGATCTTTGCTTTCCGGAAGAAATCCCCTTTGGACTTTGGACTTTGGACTGCATTTCCCCTTTCCCTTGACACTCCAGGGCGTTGCTGAGATATTCGATTATTAAATGATTTCAGGGCTTTGATAGCTATTTTCAGGACACTCACCAGGCAAACTAACCGCCATTTGGAGATTTTTTCCGATAAAATGCCTCACCAGACAACAAACTCCCTCGTAACCATTATCCTTGCGGCCGGGAAAGGGACCCGGATGAACACCTCCCTTCCCAAGGTGCTGCACACCCTGAGAGGCCGTCCCCTCCTCGACGCTGTACTGGACACCGCGGCCAGCCTGGGTCCGGGGAAGGTGATCGTTATCTCGGGGCATGGAGCTGACACCGTCAGATCGACGGTGGGGGAAAGGGCCGGCAATTACGAGGTGGTCGTCCAGGAACCGCAGTTAGGCACAGGTCACGCGGTTTCCCAATGTCTTGATATGCTTACCGATCTTGAGGGCACAGTCCTGGTCCTGTCCGGAGACGTACCGAACCTGAAGCCGGAAACGGTAAGGGACCTGGCTCGATCAAGGATCGAGGCGGGCTCGGATGTCAGTATTCTCACCGGGCACCTGGAGAACCCTTCCGGTTACGGCAGGATCATCCGCACTTCTGAAGGAAAAATTATTGAGATTCGTGAACAGAGGGATCTTTCCGAAGACCAGGAGAGCATAAAGGAAGTGAACCTGGGGGTTTATGCCTTTGACGCGGCCTTTCTCACCAGGGAATTACCAAATTTGAGCAGCGACAACGCCCAGGGGGAATACTACCTGACCGATCTTGCCAAAACGGCCGCCCAGGCTGGTAACGGGGCCACCTCACACACTACCGGGAACCATTCCGAGGCCCTGGGTATCAATACCCTTCGAGAACTGACGAAAATGGAGATGGAAATGAATCGGGAATACCTGAAAAAGCTCATGGATTCAGGGGTCCGTATCGTTGACCCTGATCGAACCTGGATCGACGACACAGTGAGCATCGAGCCCGATGCTGTGATACACCCCACGGCTTTTCTCTATGGCCAGACAAAAATAGGGGCCGGAACAGTTATCAGCCCCGGAGCTGTCATCACAGATTCCACTGTCGGCCGGGGGGTCCTGATAAAACCCTACTGCGTGATCACAGGTTCGACTATTGACGACAATGCCGAGGTGGGACCTTTTGCACACATGCGGCCCGGGTCTGAGATAAAAACATCCGGCAAGATAGGCAACTTCGTTGAAACGAAGAAAGCGGTCATCGGGGTGGGAAGCAAGGTCTCCCACCTGTCCTACATCGGGGACGCCGAACTGGGTCCTGGAGTCAACATCGGTGCCGGAAGCGTTACCTGCAATTATGACGGGTTTAACAAATACAAAACAATCATAGAGGAAGGGGTATTCGTCGGGAGCGGCACCATGATGGTGGCCCCCATAACCCTGGGCAAAGGATCCCTTATCGCCGCGGGATCGACCCTGACTCAGGATGTACCTCCGGACTCACTCGCCATCGCCCGCAGCCAGCAATCGGTCAGGGAAGGGTGGGCAGCTGCAAGGCGTGAAAAGCTCAC
>JALHUC010000546.1 GCA_022865845.1 bacterium
AACACCAGCCACACACCCGGATCGTAGTGGACCCTGAAAACACCGCGGGAGGAATCGAGGAGCTGCCCCAGGGTTATCTGGACACCCCCCAGCAAGGCCGAACTTTGCATCCCGGGTGCGTTGGAAAGGTAGGCTGAACCGGACACCCTCCCACCCCTGTCCCGAATGAGAAGAAGGATCCCCGGGCCAACAGTTCCTCCCCTTCGCTGACCCTCCTGGAGGACGCCGCCGATGGAAAGGGTCCGCCCATCCTTCAGGAGAGCATCCTGACCTGTTTTGACTGTCATCGCCCCGGAGGTAGAGGTACCAAGAACACCACCTGTCACACCCTGCTCGTAATCGTCAGGAGGGTATATGACTGTACTGCCGTGAAGAAGAGGGTGGTTGGTCCTGATGGTTCCCGCAGCGACCTCCCTGTCCCCTTTAAGAACGGTCACATCACTGAGGGTATCCATTGGACGGCCGCCTGGGGATTGTACGATCTCGAGATCGTTCAGCTTCAGGGAGACTCCCATCTCCTTTACCGGCACCACCTGGCCAGCTTCAAGTACAACCCTCGTGCGGGTGCCGAGGGAACTTCCCAGAACGAACCCGGCGAAGATCAAAAGAAACCCCAGGTGGACAAGGACCTCTCCGTACCCTTTTAGCCTTTTCCTTCTCTTTGCGAACCAGTTGACGGTACACAGGAGGAGACTGATGACCATGATGTAGGAAAGGGCCACGAGGATATACACCCAGAGGGACACCGGGAAGGTCTTCGGCGCGACCTGTTTCATCCACAGGTTGAAGGGGTAGGAGTCCATCTTCTGCCAGAACTGCGGATCGTTGAAATAGGCCGCGATAGAACCGCCAGCCAGGTCCACACACCATAAGATAGACAGGACAACGAAGGTGACAGGATGGACAAAAACCGCCCACATCTTGGCCGCAAACCCTTTATGCGGGCGGTTTTCAGTTCCATGTTTCATGTTCCAGGTTTCAGGATTACTCATTTTTGCCAAATTCCTTCAAAACCTTAATCTCCCGCAGTTAACTTATTCTACGCTCCTCCCTGGAACCCGGAAGCTGGAGCGTTGAACTCTCCTTCCGGTGCATCCTACTCTGGAAGGAGAGGATGGGAGGTTGTAAACAGAAGTCCCAGACCCAGATAGGTGAACAGAACCAGGATAAATCCGGCCACGGCAAGAACGTTCAGGGGCCACCCTTGCCATCTGGGCCGGTTCCGGACGTGAAGCACTCCCGAATAGTAGAACCACAGGATCCACGACCACAGCCCCTTTATCCTCCAGGTCCAGTAGGAGCCCCATGCCAGATAGGCCCAGAGACTCCCGGCGATCATGCACCATGTGAACAGTATGTAGCCGAGGTACAGGCTCTCGTCCATCATCCGGCGCTCGTTCCCCAGGGGCGAACCTGGCCAGTGGAAAGTCCTGTAGACCGCCATGAGGGCGGCGATACCGAACAAGCCATAGGCGGCAAAAGAGGTAGCAACGTGGATCAGGAAAAGAGGCGTGTCGATGGCTGGGGTTAGCGGCGCGATGTTCATGGGACCCTTGCCTGCAAAAAGCAGGGATGCCACTGTCAGCGCCATAGCCGCCGGCATGAAGGAGTCGGCACGGTATCGAAAACTGAAATAAACGGCAACAGCCGCCACCCAGAGGGCCAGAAAGTGCTGTGTCTCGAAGAGACCTGTAACAGGCAGGTGGGATCCGGCGTTCCAGC
>JALHUC010000547.1 GCA_022865845.1 bacterium
AATACAGAAGAAAGATCAATAAAGCGTTTGACAGCTAAATTGTGACAATTAATGCTTTTCCTTCATCCTTCATCCTTCATCCTTCATCCTTCATCCTTCGCCCTACGTAATGGATGCAAGGGTTAAAAGGGTTTCTTTGAAGGGTCGCTTGATCTGGGGAGTGCAATAATTCACACGTATGATAGTACAAAAAAATCCCCTGTCCAGCAAAATAGAAAAGTGTAGTATTTTAACGCCTTTGTGTTGAATAGCTACAATTAGTTTTCGTCGGGAGGAGGGCCGTTTCGAAAACAACCTTGTAACTTGCTGTAATTGAATACAAAAAATAGATTATTGCGGGACGATGAAGCGGTATGATATTTGCATCAATGTCGAGTTGTTCACCAAATCAACAGGCAGTTTTTACCGCTGATCATATTTGCAACCCTGGCTATTCCAGATTTCGTGCCGACGGTCGGTGCGGGGTTCTCCCCCGATGGGGAAGGGATGCACAGTTAAGTACCTGAGACGGCAGCCGATCTACAGGAAATATCCTACACAAAGGGAACGGAGGAACGAATGGGAAATGGCTTAGATAAAAAAATTCAGCCAATCTACGATTCAGTCATCGCGAGAAACCCGGCAGAAAGGGAGTTCCACCAGGCGGTAAAGGAAGTGCTCGAGTCCCTGGGGCCTGTCCTTAAAAAGCATCCGGAGTTCGCCGAGCACAAGATCATCGAGCGCATCTGCGAGCCTGAGAGACAGATCATTTTCAGAATACCGTGGACGACCGACAAGGGTGAGGACATGATCAACCGCGGTTTCCGCGTACAGTTCAACAGCGCCCTCGGCCCCTACAAGGGCGGGCTCCGTTTCCACCCGACGGTCTATCTGGGGATCATCAAATTCCTGGGTTTTGAGCAGATCTTCAAAAACGCCCTGACCGGAATGCCCATCGGTGGAGCCAAGGGCGGTTCCGATTTCGATCCCAAGGGCAGGTCTGAGGCAGAAGTCATGCGGTTCTGCCAGAGTCTCATGACCGAGCTTCACAGGCACATCGGAGAGCATACAGACGTGCCAGCGGGGGACATCGGTGTGGGCGGCCGGGAGATCGGCTACATGTACGGACAGTACAAAAGGCTGAGCAACAGGTGGGAAGCCGGGGTACTGACCGGCAAGGGTCTTGCCTGGGGCGGGTCGCTGGTCCGGACGGAGGCCACCGGTTACGGTGCCGCCTTCTTCGTTGACGAGATGCTCAAAGTCAGAGGCGACAGCTTCGATGGCAAGGTCTGCACGGTTTCCGGTTCCGGAAACGTTGCCATCTACACAATCGAGAAGATCCACCAGCTCGGCGGCAAGTGCATTGCCTGTTCCGATTCCGGTGGTGTCATTCTCCATGAGAAAGGCCTGGATCTGGATCTCATCAAGCAGCTCAAAGAGGTGGAGAGAAGGCGGATCAAGGATTACACCGATTACCACAAGGACGCAGTCTACAAGGAAGGCGGCAATATCTGGGATATTCCCTGCCAGGTGGCCATGCCCTCGGCAACTGAGAATGAGCTCCACGGCAGGCACGCCAAAACACTTGTGAAACACGGTTGTATCGCGGTTGGAGAAGGCGCCAATATGCCCACAACCCCCAAGGGAGCCGAAGTGTTCCTGAACGCCAAGATCGCCTACGGTCCCGGGAAGGCAGCCAACGCCGGTGGTGTTGCCACCTCTGCCCTCGAGATGCAGCAGAACGCAATGCGGGATGCCTGGTCTTTTGAGGACACCGAAGTGAAGCTTCACAGGATCATGAAAAACATCCACAAGCTTTGCTACGAGACCGCTGAAGAGTACGGATCACCGGGCAACTACGTTGTGGGCGCCAATATCGCCGGATTCATCAAGGTGGCCCGCGCCATGCTCGCTCACGGCGTGATCTGATCTGCAAATTTAACAAAAGGTTCAATCAAAAAAGCTGCCCATCTTCGGATGGGCAGCTTTTTTATGTTTATAGTTTATAAAACATTTATTACTACGACCAGGTCTCGGACTTGGACTACGACTTAATCAGATCTTATTCCACCTGCACAGCGTCCTGTCCAGAACTTCAACCCCCTCGTACAGAACCACTCCGAGAAGCCCCATGGCGACGATCCCCGCGTACATACTTTCGTAATCCAGCTGACTCCAGGCATCGAGTATGAAAAAGCCT
>JALHUC010000548.1 GCA_022865845.1 bacterium
CGCCTTTACAGGAAATGTATCTATAAAAACATATTCCTAACTCTTGATTATATGGATCTTCTCAAGGTCCATCTCACCCAATCCCATCTTGTAGGCAGCCGTCACGAAGGAAAGGTCACCGGGAGCAACCCCGAAAAGGGTCGCCCCATAGGCATCTGTGGCCACCGGGTCGCTGCTTGCCGCGACCCGGTTGAGGATCTTGACATCCTCGAGCCGGCCCCCCGTGGGCCCGTTGCGCAACATTATCCTGGTGGCGTCCAGGACGGTCAGCCCGGGATTGATGACTGAGGTCAGATCCGCCAGTTTCTGTCCTATTCCCGAGTGGAAAAGCCCTCGATTCCCGCCCATGAGACCCATGAGGTTCTTCATGCCGAGAGTCAGGCGGCTAATATTGTGGTGCTTGGCGACGGGGATGTTGATGATGACATCCGCCTTCAGGGCCTCCTCATACAGGGGCCACTTCTTGATCACGACTCCCCGGGGTATATCCGTCTTGAGAAACCTGTTTTCGCGGACAAAATCCAGGCTGATCCGCCGGTCTGAAAGGTTCTTCACCATGTCCTGGATCCCGCTGGTACGATAGGTGCGCCTGGCGTCGTTGCAAGGCCGGTCCAGGATGACCACCCTGCCCGCACCCGCCTCGAGACACATCTCACCGACAGCACGCACCACTTCCGGGTGTGTGTTTGCTCCCTGCTCGACCCTCCTGTCCCACCCTATATTGGGCTTTAGCAGGACACTGTCACCTCTGTTGACAAAGACGGACATCCCTCCCAGCCCCTCGATGGATGAAACGGTGGTGGCAAAGGGATCTCTTCCCTCGGATATGGCCAGTTCGGATATACCCGGATCCGGGACCTTTGCCTGGTCCATGCCCGCCGAATGGGCTCCGGATGACGGGATCATCGAACCGGGCGCGGCCAAAAGGATCAGGGAACCCTTTATGAACTGCCTTCTGGTCAGGCACCCCTTCCCTCGTCTCATATAAGCTTTACCTCTTTCAGGTAGTTGCGTGCCACCTTGGCCGGTTTTTCGGAGCGGGCCTGACTGACAAGGCCGTCCAGACGTCCATCGTCCAGTACCACCCTGGTTCCGATCTTCTCGAGTAGGCGGGGCATAGCCGGGAATTTTTTGAGGGTGTCCTTGTGCACGACGGTGGACGCCGGCCCCATGGATCGACCATCGTGATCGATGCCGGAGATCCTACCTTCACGCATTACCTGCGATCCTGTACAGCCGCTCGCAAAAAAGAGGCTGTCTACCCCAAACAGAAACACTTTTCCGGAAATCTTTTTCGTCACGTTCTCTCTCTTTTTTGCTCAGGCTCCAGGTTCCAGGTTTCAGGTTTCAAAAAAATCCAAAATCCATCTTCCTCCGCTAACGCCTTTTGACCAGTTTCCCCCTTCGCCAAGGCTACGGAGGACAGGACGGCGGACAGAAGATCCAAAATATTTCCAGTTCTCAAATCTTAAAAGTAAACTCCGTAATTCATGATTCGCAACCCACCACGCTTTTCTCCGCCCTTCGCCCTACGCACTTCGCACTGCCTTTTTCCAGACACCAGACACTAGACCCTTGACCCTGATTAAAAAAAGCTGCCATTGCAACCAATAACAGCCCTTGCAAAAATCGTGTCTTAATTTAGCTCAAACCGGTACCGATTCGGCTTTTGTTCCTGGCAGTCTAACTTCCCTCGACGATAGTGATGGACTGTCCGTTGCTGTAGGTCCCGGAAGCCTTAAGCCCGCTGGGGAACACCACATCCACCTGGTAGTTACCGACGGCGGGCAATCCGAAGTGAAGCTCCAGGGGAGCCTGGGAACAGAACCCGGTCATGGTCTTGACCTCTTGAACACCAACGAGCTTCCCGGCACTGGACACACTCACTCTGGCACCCACGGCATCAGCGTTGCTCACCGTCCCTTTGAGGTGGATCTTCAGGAAGCGATCGTCGTTCTGATCGTTGCGGTACAGGCGGTTGCTCACACCCCAGTTGACCACGTAAAGGTCAAGATCTCCATCGTTGTCGATATCGGCGAAGGCCGTCCCCTTGGTCCTTACAGTCTCGTTCTTGAGTGCCGGGTTCTGGTCGACCATGTCTGTGAAAACCCCTGAACCGTCGTTAAGGTAGAGTTTATTGGCAAGCTTGCAGTCCCCTTCGTACAGATCCAGGTCACCGTCATGATCCACGTCACCGAAAGATGGGCCCTTGCCCCAACCGTCATCAGCGAGGCCGGAAGCTTCCGAACCATCGGTAAAGATACCGGAGCCGTCATTGAGAAACAGTTTATTGGAGCCGACATAGTTGGAGACGAAGAGGTCGAAGTCACCGTCACGGTCCACATCCGCGAAAGCGGCACCCAGACCCCAATTTCCGTCATTCACTCCGGAATCACTGGAAACATCCCGGAAGGAACCGTCCCCGTTGTTCATATACAGATGATTGGGTTCACCGGCAGGATAGCGTCCGTTGACCACATAAAGATCCTGGAAACCGTCGCCGTTCACATCGGAGAAAACGGCACTCCAGCTCCAGCTGCGATCCCCCACTCCTGCGGTGTCAGTAACGTCCTCGAAGGTCCCATCACCGTTATTCCGGTAAAGGGTATTTTTGGCCCCTACACCGTAGTTAGCAAGATAAAGATCCAGGAATCCATCGTTATCCACATCCGCAAATGCGGCGGAGTAGGTAAACTCTTTGGAACCGACACCCGCTTTTCGGGTTACATCCACAAGGCGCCCGTTCTCGTTGAGCAGAAGCCTGTTGGCCTCGATCTCGTACCGACCTCCCTTGACAATGTACAGATCCTGATCCCCGTCGTTATCGATGTCCCCGAAACATGAGCCCATGGACATGCCGCTGTCATCGAACCTGTCACCTGCTTCTCGGGAAGCGGGCACGAAGGTACCGGTGCCATCGTTCAGGAAAAGGGCGTTCTCACCCCCCTTGTTGGAAACGTACAGGTCCAGATCGCCATCGCCGTCAACGTCGGCAAAGGCAACACCCTGGCCGTGTCCCCTGTCGCCGACCCCGGACACATCGGTGATGTCGGTGAACTGCAGAGCATAGGCAGCGACTGGAAGAACCAGGAAAGCAACGGCCATCGCCGAGGTACAGAATATAGATCTTCCCCTCAGCTTCATGAAATTCCTCCTTAATTGTGCTCACATTAACGCTTTATATTCCTCAGAAAATAGTATCATAAACAGGCCGTTCCAAAAAGGTATGAAAGCTTCGGCAATCGCTTTTCAAGATCCCATTAGATACAACTGCGCTTCAAGTCACTAACCTGAAAACCAGCCCTGTAGCTACTGCACCTGTAAGACATAACCCGAGGTACAAAAAAACAGTCTTCGCTCGAACACTTTCCAGAGCACCAGAAGCGCCGGAATGCTGGTGACCGGCCCAGCGACCAGAAATGTAGGGGCCGCGCCAGGATCCATCCCCAGATCCAGCAACCCCCTTGTGATGGGTACTACCGGTATCTGGTGAGCGGGCAGCGGCGCTCCCAGGACCGCGGCCCACAGGAGCGAAGTCACATCTGAACCACCCGCGATGGATTTTATGGCATCCATCGGTACCGCAAGCTCCAGTACAACCTGCAGGGCAACCGCCAGAAGAAGGAACTTGCCCACGAACCACGATGTATCCCGGGATTGCCACGTCGTTCTCACCTAGCTCGATACTCCTCGCAATGACGCCAACCTTCGGTTGAAATTCCAAGTTCCAGGTTTCATATTCCAAGTTTGTTTTCCTCTGCGGCTCTGCGCCTCTGTGTGAAACAACACTTAACGCTTTCTCAGGAATCACTCTTCCTCACCAGTTTTCTGGAATTACCCTGTGTAACCCTGTGGAGCGGCCTTCAGTCGGTCGCGCTGTGGTTAGTTAGCTTTGCTTTTTATTTTTTTCCTTCTTTTTATTCCAAAATTTTTCTTTTCGTTTGTTCCAGAAAGCGGGGTCGGATTTTGCCTTAAGAACATCACCAACGATGATGATGGCGAGGGAAGGGTCTCCGGAAACGAGACCGAAGATATCATCCTCCCCCACCACCTCGGCCATGGTGGAAACGGTACACCGGTAAACCTTTTCACCTTCCATCCCCACACGGGATAGGATGGCCGCAGGGGTATCGGGTGCAAACCCTCCGGACAGCTCCTCAGCCAACTGCTCCAGCGGGCGGTTGTTCATGTAGAGAACCATTGTTCCGGCGGCCCTGGCAAGCTGGCCTAAATCCATCGCATCCCCCGCTTTATCGATATGCTTGGGGCTGGTGAGAACAACGGAGTGACTGACACCCGGCATGTCCAGGGTCTGTTTGATAAGAGCAGCAGCAGCGTTTAATGTTCCTACTCCGGCAATGACCCTCGATCTCTCGGCAAAATGCTCGACAATGGGCAGGAAGGGTGAAAAGACCGTAATGTCCCCCGGCACGAGAAAGCCTACCGGAGCGGACCGAGCAGCCTCGTCAACCTCCTGGATGAGTTCGTTAAACACCCTTTCGAAGGGGTCCTGCACAATCATTCCTGAAAGATGCCTTGCAAAGGTTTCGGGATAGGGGTCAACGGCGTATACGAGGGAACAGCTGGCCAGGGCTTCACTCCCCTCCAGGGTGAGGTATTTGGCATCACCCGGACCTGCGCCAATGAAGTAGATGGGGTGGTTTTGATCACTCATGAGTTAATTCCAGATTCCAAATTTCAGATTCCAGATAAATGCTCAGATCCGTTCACAGTTACATTATAAGTAGAGGTAGAAGTAGAAGTAAATTCAGAGGCGTTTGACTTCTTTATCATCATTCTGGATTCCGGACAATCACGCTGCAGGCGTGATTGAAAGGACCCGGGATGACAATCAGTTTAACCTTTTTTCAGATTTTCTCCGCGACCTCTGCGGTTAAAAACAAAAAAATGGCTCCTCAGCGTTGGGGGTCGCCGAGGAGCCGGCTCGGTTAGACCGA
>JALHUC010000549.1 GCA_022865845.1 bacterium
CAGAGTTCAGGGTTCAGAGTTCAGAGGGGGAAAAATAGTTCAGAGTTCAGAGTTCAGAGGGACAAGAATAATTCAGAGTTCAGAGTTCAGAGGGACAAGAATAGTTCAGAGTTCAGAGTTCAAAGTTCAGAGATAATTGAATGGCATGAGAATTGAAAATATACCAGCAACCGTTCAAAGTATTTACTACGAGGAGGTTGCTGAGATGAAGATTACACGATTTGAGGATTTGATAGCGTGGCAGAGGTCGAGGGAACTTTTCAGAATGACAAGTCAATTAGCCTCGCGAAAGCCTCTGTCAGGCAACTATCCTGTGAAAGATCAGATGACCCGGTCAGCTCTCTCGGTGATGTCCAATATCGCTGAAGGGTTTGATCGTGGTGGGAACAAAGAGTTTATTCAGTATCTTTTTGTCTCAAAGGGTTCCTGTGCCGAATTTCGGTCCCAACTGTACGCCGCGAAAGATGGAGGTCTTTTAGAGCAAGGGGATTTCGAAGCGATGTACAGTTTGTCCGAGGAAACATCGAAGATACTACAAGGATTGATAGGAGCGCTCAAACGAAGCAACAAAAAGGGGCGTAAATTCAGTAACAAGGAGGAATAGTTTTTGAGTTGCACTCTGAACTGAGAACTCAGAACTCTCTTCCTCAAAATGAGCTGGAATAATTTAAATATGAAGAATGGTAGAGAAACCGACAGAATGTATCCAATTCCAGCACACTTTGAGGAAGAGGTGCATCTCCGTGACTACATCAAGGTTCTGTCCAGTCGCTGGAAGCTGGTCACGTTTGTATTCCTGGCCATTGTCGTCGCCACCTCTCTCTACACCTTTGGAATGAAGCCGGTCTACCAGGCCGATACCCTGCTGAAGGTTTCCGACAAGGGAGGGGCCCAGGGGATCCTGGGGGAGCTTGCGGCCGCGACCCAGACCGCAAACCCTGTTGAAACCCAGATCGAGATCCTGAAGAGCCGCAGCCTCGGGGCCGAGGTCGTGAATCGTCTGGACCTGGACCTGCGCGTCGAGAAAACCAGGAAAGGTTTCGCAATGCGGATCCTGGGGAAGTTCCGCCTCCTTAAAGCCGACGATGACCCGGTACCGCGTGTGGAACTCCTGGACCTGCCTGATGAACTTATCGGGGAGAAGCTGCTTCTTAAAACGGGCGGTAAATCAGGCAACTTAAGCCTCTCTCATGAGAAAAAACTCCTACTGGAGGGGCGGGTAGGGGAGCTGGTTGAAAATGGAAATATGCGTCTCAAGCTGGCTTTTGACGATCCCGCAACGCCTGACAGTGAGTACCACCTGACCAGGATCGACATCAGGCAGGCAACGCAGGGACTTTTGCAAAGACTCAAAGTTTCCCAGGTGGGGCGGAACACCCAGATAGTGAGGGTCTCCTATCAGGATGTGGACCCGGTGAGGGCCGCAATGGTCCTGGGCGCTTTGCAGGAGGCCTACATCCAAAGGGACATCGGGGAAGCCGCCACGGAGGCCAACGCCACCCTCGATTTCATCATGCAGCAGCGGACCCTGGTTAAGGACCGTCTCGAAAAAGCACAGGAGGCCCTGGACGACTACAAGGTCAGGACAGGGACTGTGGCCCTGTCCCAGGAGGCGGAGCTCCTCGTGCAGCGCATCTCCGACATGGAAGTGGAGGCCAACCAGCTCCTGGTGACCCGCAAGGGGATGGACCTTCTCGTGGAATCCCTCGGGCGGGAAGGCGGTATTTCGGCAGGCAGCACCGAGGCCCTGGGGTTCCAGTCTCCCGAGTTCACCAGCCTGGTTTCGGGCTATCTGGGCCTTCAGAGGAAAAGAGGAGAACTGCTCAAGGAGTACACCTCCGACCACCCCGTGATCCAGAGCGTCGACGCCCAGATCCTTCTGGCTGCCGACCAGATCCGCGCCACTGCTTCGGCCATCAAGGGAGCCATGAGGAACCGGGAAATGGCCGTCAAGGGCGTCCTGGACACCTACAGGGCCAAACTCGACACCCTGCCCGACATCGAGAGGCAGCTCGCCAAGTTCGCCAAGGACGTCCTCATCCAGGAGAAGATCTACTCCTTCCTGCTGGAAAAGGAGCAGGAGGTGCGGATCGTTAAGGCCTCAACTGTTTCCCAGATACGTGTTGTAGATCCTGCTACTGTGCCGATCAAGCCCATCAAGCCGAATAAGAAGAGGAACATCCTGCTGGGTATGATCCTGGGAATGATGCTTGGTATTGGGTTCGCCTTCTTTTTTGAGTATTTCGACGACACGGTCAAAAGCGACGCCGACATGGAGCTGTTAGTGGGGATCCCCCTTTACGGGACTATTCCTTTCCTGAAGGAAGCCAGGGACCGGAGGAAGCAAAGGCAGCCGCACCTGGTCATCGAGGAGCCCCGCTCGCCGGTAACGGAGGCGTTCCGGATCCTTCGAACCAACATCCTTTTTTCAAAAATAGGGGAGAGCCCGAAGGTCGTTTCCGTCACCAGCGCCGGACCGGGTGAGGGAAAGAGCTTCGTCGTGGCCAACCTGGCGGCCATCTCCTCCTACGCCGCCAAGAGGACTATCGTTATCGATGCCGACCTGAGAAAACCGCAGCAGCATGTGGTTTTTGGCGCCGTTCAAAAGCCCGGCCTGGCGGAAGTGCTGACCGGGAGGGTAAAGCTGGCCGAGGCGATCCAGCTCACTCCTCAAGGGATGCCGGACCTCCTCGCTGCCGGAAGCATCCCACCGAACCCCTCGGAGCTCCTCGGGTCGGCCTATATGGGCAATCTGATCAACCTGTTGAAAGAAGATTACGATCTCATCGTTTTGGACAGCCCCCCCTTGGGAATGGTTACCGATCCCGCTCTACTCATGACACATACCGACA
>JALHUC010000550.1 GCA_022865845.1 bacterium
ATTGATGGTATATTACACCATGGGATTTATTATTTTAGCAGTACTTATTATTCTCTGGGTCACAATTACCGGAGTGGCGACCTTTCACATTCTTCTGCACAAGAGGGACCCCAGAGGAGCGGCCCTCTGGCTGGCCATGACGTTCCTTCTCCCAATTGTGGGTCCCTTGCTCTACTGGACCCTTGGAATAAACCGGATTAAAAGGAGCAGCACTGTCAGGGCAAGGAGAAGGTCCCGCCCGGGTTGGGCCCATTGGCGTCCCGAACACCGGGTTCATCCAAATGAAGGATTGTACCCGGAACTGGAATCCCTGATGAATACTTCGGGGCGGATAACCAACCGACCCCTTCTTCAGGGAAACACCATTGAACCTCTCTACGAGGGTAACCAAACGTTCCCGGCCATGTTGACAGCCATAGGAGTCGCTGAACGATCCGTGAACCTCAGCACCTATATTCTGGACAGGGATGCCGTCGGTTCGAGAATGATCAGTGCGCTCTGCACGGCCGCCCAACGGGGCGTTGAGGTAAGGGTCCTTGTTGATGGGCTTGGTACAAGCCGATCGGCTATCGTCATGGCAAGACAGCTTCGGGGAGCAGGGGCGATGCTTTCTATCTTTCACCCTCTCTTTGGTCTTTGGGTCAGACGACCGAGCATTAACATGCGGAATCACCGTAAACTGCTCATCATCGACGGCAGGATCGGATTCACTGGGGGGATCAATATCAGCAGCCGCCACTTTTTAACCCCGTGGAAAAAGATCGAGCCCATAAGAGACATTCACTTCAGGGTAACGGGGCCGGTGTTGGAGCAAATGCAGGCAGTTTTTGCCGAGGACTGGTATGCCTCAAAAGGGGAGCTGCTGGAGTCAGATGAGTTCCTGACGCAGCCTGAGGGTGGAGGAGAGGCTCTTGTCAGAGCTGTATCCAGCGGGCCGGATGAAGACCTGGAAAGGATATACCATCTCATCCTCGGTGCCTTGAGATCAGCCAGGGATCATGTCCTCATCATGACCCCCTATTTTATCCCCGACCGGGCTCTCATCCAGGCTCTTTCCAGCGCTGTTCTGGCCGGGGTCAGAGTTGAGATCCTGCTGCCAGAAAAAAGTGACCACCCCCTGGTTCAGGGAGTCTCCATGGCCTATATCCCGGAACTCATCGAAAACGGGGTCAAGGTCCTGCTTATTCCCTCACCCTTTGTTCACAGTAAACTCATGATAGTTGACGGAGCATGGTCCCTTATCGGATCTGCCAATATCGACCCCAGGAGTTTCAGACTGAATTTCGAGTTCGATCTGGAAGTATATTCAAGAGCGTTCGCTGCCCGCATGCTGCAATACTCCAAAGACATGTCTTCCGAAGGGGCCTTACTGTCTCTGGAGGCAATGCTGGCCAGACCTCTGGGCACAAGGCTGCTGGAAGGAGCAGTGAAGATATTTTCACCATATCTTTGAATCTAATTCCAAATTCCAGATTTCAGATTCCAGAAGGAAATAACGACATCTATTAATACAACGATTTTAGCCATAGAGGGTAAG
>JALHUC010000551.1 GCA_022865845.1 bacterium
AACACCAGCAAACCCCTCTGTTATCTTGATAAGGATATCAGATATCAGGCCTATTTCAAGGCAACACGGGCAGTTCTGAACCTTGAAGATCAGCGAAAGCACCGATGCCAGCGCACTATTAAAAACAAGGCCCTTCCCGCACGATGCGGGAAGAGCCTTGTTACCTGTAAGATCAAATTAGTGTAAACGACATCAAGCCGACCCTGTCACTGACCCTCCATCGTTAGCCCCATGGGGATGTCGTCGATGTACATCCCATCGACGCCGGCCTCAGACATGAACATCCACTCCAGCTGGTTGTCGATGGTGAAGACCAGAACACTGAAACCGTAATAATGCATCGCACCAACTATCTCGGCAGCTGCCAGAGGGTTCGGCGGGTCTGCGGCCATGAAAAGAATTCTCTTGTCCAGTGACGCGATGCTCGAACCTGTTTCGGCCGGGCTCATCACCCTGATGTAGTTGCCTAATGCCCCCCCGAACTCCTCAGTGTAATAACCCGGGACGCGGAAGAGCCAGAGGATGTAACCCGGTGCCAGTTCGACGCCGACCTCGCCCCAGGCAAGGCCGTGGGAATCCTTGTCGATGACCTGGACCGTGTATTCGTACCCCGACATTGGCCCTATCCACGCAAGCGGGAGTAACTGCAGTACGTCGACAGCCAGCATGCGGGGAATGTTCGCCACATCCTCGCCCGCCATGGCCACCTTGGCCAGGATCTCGGGCGAGAACGACTCGATAGTCACCTGGTCTACCATCCGGGTGAAGCGGATATCGTCTAAAACAGCATCCACCAGGGCCTGGATGGCCTCGGGCTCATCGTCCAGGGAGACGCAGAACGGGGTGGGCGTCTTGATCTCCACCACGACCTGGCCTCTGGGCCTGTCCGATTCGGTCATGACACTATAAGTACGGGACACCTTCAGAATCTGCCTCAGGGAAGAGACCTCAGGGAGGATCTTTTTGATTTCCTTAAAGGTCAGGGTGTTAATGCAGGTCAGGTCGGGCAGAAAGTCATCGTGAAGGACCACCGCCACGTTGTCGGCAGTCAGGTTAGCGTCCACCTCCACGATCTGAACCCCCTCACGGAAAGCACGACGGACAGCCTTCGTCGTATTCTCAATGGGATTGTCCGGGACCTCTCCCAGGTTCACACCGTAGCCTCGGTGGCCGATGGCAAAGGGCTTCATATCGGTGGTGAGAACATCGTCGATCATCCATCTGGAAGTCCCGATCTCCTGATCCTGACCTGCCCTGACTGAGGCGGGAAGGAGCAGCAGGAATGAAAAAACCACGAACAATGTCTTAAACAGTACTTTTTTCATTTTATTTCCCCCAATAGTAAAAAAACCCATACACATTTAGACCTTACCTGACGTTTTCACCTCCTTATCCCTTTGATCTGTTCCTTGCTTATTTTTCTCATGGATTTTCGACAGCTCCTCCCAGGCTGCCGCAACCATAGGCACAGACCGCTTTTCCCTTCGGAAAGGCGGTCTGGCGATCATGGTAAACATTCAGGATCCTCCAAAAACCCAATAAATAAATTATACATCAATATATGTGCGCCCGCAACTCACTGTAAACAAAAGAAAAACCACTTCACACCTAAGGGAAGCCATGGCGGGGGGAAGGGAGAAGAGCAGCCATCTGACACGGGGACGTCACGCCTCTGGCGTGACAGGCTCCTGACACGGAGACACGGGGAAAATCTGGAGGGGGAGAGTGGGGGAGAGGGAGAAAACCCCGGACGTGAAGTAACCACGGTATGGGAGTGAGGGGGTGGTGGGGAAAGGCAGTGCGTGGTGCGGGGTGCGTTCAGGGCAAGAGCTGAACCTGTGTTCCGGGTCGAGGGTTAGGGGCACGGGTT
>JALHUC010000063.1 GCA_022865845.1 bacterium
GCAGGTGACCTCGATGGTGACCTTCATTCCGGGCAGGGTAGGGGATGTATGGGTAACGTTGATCATGGTCCCGACACTCCCTTCACCAGGATCCAGAAACGGTTCCAGCGCTTCCATGCAGGCCCATTCGATGAGGCCAACATAGTAGCCGGTAGCCAACACCCTGGGCATTGTTGAGAATATGGGAGATCCCGGGAGGAGTGCGGGGACTGTATGTTCCTCTCCCACTGTAATGGTTAAAGAGTGACTGTGACCAGGTTTCAGCGTTTCTTTCATGGTATTCCTCTCCGATTTAAATTCTTTTTTGATGATATTATTCTAATTTGGTGAAGATTAATTGATGAATAAACTACACTATTGTCTAAACAAAAAAACGTAATATTTTGGAAATCAACGGTTTGAATATGATTTTCAAGGAGGAGAGATCATAAAAAACGATACTGAGAACTATTTTGCCCGGAATATCACGATTTGACGAATACGTTGCTGCAATTTAAGCGGGACGAACTGCCGATCTGGACAATATTCTCAACTGTTTACCAACGGTGAATTCCACAGCCTCGATATCCCTTTTTCCGAGAAAATGCCCTTTGACGCGGGCCGGGCAGAGGTGATCAGGTTGGTCCTTGCCGACGAGTTCAACTGTCTCGGGTCATTTAGCGACGCGAAAGGCAAGCAATGTCAGCAGCTCTGGTGCATGGACACCGATCCAGGAAGTACAACGGCGCAATGAAGACACCCACCCTGAGAAATGTGGTCGAAAGGCCTACCTATATGCACGCAGGGCAATTTACATCCATCGGGGAGGTGCTGGGTTTCTACAGACGATCTGAAAACCCGGAGATAGGGCACCATAACCTCACAAACAATGATCTCAAGGCTTTGGAAGCGTTCCTTGGAACGTTGAGCGGTCCCATTTTGTCCCAGAGTGAATGAGGGCCGTGAATCGTGATTCGTTATTCGTGATTGGTTGACGATCCCAAAATCATACTTAAGTTAGAATCACTCAAGGGAGGAGCAATGCCTCGTCTTTATTGAAGGTCCGGAGGTGCTGCAGATGAGTAAGATATTCGGGATCATAATCCTTTTTGCGGCAGCATGGCTCATGTATCGTTTACAGGCAGGCAGCGGGTCCTGCTGTGTTGGAGGTCACGGGGGTAAGAATCCTGACCCGGATCACAGCCGCAATTGCTGCGAAGATACGAATGCTGGATCTGGAAATGTACCCGGATCAGGATCTGGTATGTAGTCCTGGACTACGACTAGGACCAGGACTATTCTTTACTTTCCCCGATTTAATGGTAGATTATATAAGAATCTTATCAGGAGGTGAATTCTTGAAAGCGAACCCGGCCACAGGACAGACCCTTATCGAGGCGATTAAACATGAGATCGAGGGCAGGGAGTTCTATCTGGCTCTGGCTAAAAAAGTTAAAAACCCCCTTGTGAGAAGGAAGATTCTCGGCCTTGCTGAGGATGAGCAGGAACACAGAGAAACACTAAGCAGGCTCTATTGGGCTCAGACCGGCTCTGAAGTGGGCAATTTGGACGACTTTGAGGTCAACGTGAACCTCCCTGATGTCCAGAATATGTCCCTCACCGATCTTCTCCTATTGGCCATGGATACGGAAAAGATGGCAGCGGCCACCTACATGAAGATGGCTGAGGAGACGGAGGATGCGAGATCTGCAGCCTTCCTGGAGTACCTGGCCGAATTTGAGGAGGGACACTACGAAACCCTGGCTGCCGAACTTGCGAAAATACGCAGTACTCCTGGCTGGGAGGATCAAGGACCCTCGGACTAAAGGGAATAAAATTCTCGACGAATACAATAGCCCGGGGCAGCTGATCCCGGGCTTTTTATATTTGGAATAGGGAAGGAGGAATAGGGGAGGAGGACGAAATAACTGGTGCAACAGTGCAATAACCGTGTGCATGGGTGCACTCCCTGCACTATTGCACTAATGCACTTTTCGTTCTTCCACCTTCCTTATTCACTATTCCCTCTTCTGGCTGTTTTATTTGGAATCTGGAAAAGTAAATTTATGAATCTGCCGAAGATCGTTAAGGAAAAGCTGTTCCAACTCGGCGCCGGCCTGGAAGACACTTATCTTGTGGCTGTATCCGGGGGTGCTGATTCCACGGCACTTCTTCTGACCATGCTGGCGGCCCTGGGAACCACAAAGGATCTGACCGTGGCCCATCTGGATCACGGTATACGTCCCGGGTCGGGACAGGACCTGGAAAAAGTCATTGAGCTCTGCAGCAAGTCAGGAGTGGGGTTGGTCACAGGTCAACTGGACCCCGTGGAACTCGAAACCCATCGTCGCAATTACGGTTCCCTTGAGGCTGGCATGAGGTCGCTCAGATACCGGTTTCTTTTTGAAACCGCCAAAAAGGCGGGTTCCAGGTGGATTTTAACGGGGCATACTGCAGACGATCAGGCCGAAACGGTCCTTTTCAGGGCGACCAGGGAAATGGACTGGAGGTCCCTGGGAGGGATACCTGAAAGGAGAGGGATGATCCTGAGGCCTCTTATCGATGTGCCCCGATCGGCTACCCGGTCTTATTGCCAGGTCATGAACATTTGTCCTGTCTCGGATCCCTCAAACTTCGACGGGGTCCATGCACGGAGCAGAATAAGAATCAGGATACTGCCGGGGCTTGCGGCCACCTTTATCCCGGATATATCTGCTCTTTTGCGCCGGATGGGTCGGGCGGCCGGGAGTCTGTCGTTGATGGAGGAAGACCTCCTGCACAGGTTTCACCCTGATTCAGGCCACGAAGACACAGGATTCATCCGGCGGGAATTCATTCTGGCACTTCCCAGTATCCTTCAAAGGCGCTTGATAGCGGACTTCCTGATCAGGGCGCTGCGTGAATATCCGTCCAGGGGCCTTGTAGATGACGCGCTTGAATTTATTCTGGCCGGCATGAACGGTCAGCTCTCCCTGCCTGGAGAAATGACCCTGACCCTCTCTTACGGGCTGGCCCATGTGGGCAAGTCTGTCCCGGTGCCGTTGTGTGGCCTTCCATCCAGGGCCCTGGAGCTGGAGGTCCCCGGCAGTCTGGTCATCCCTTCAGCCGGGATAACCATAACAGCGAGGGAGAGCGTCCTGAAGACCCCGGGAAGTTATCCCTGCGGCAAGTCCGTGCTTCTTTCCAAAAAGAGCCTTACAGGCTCCCTGTGGGTCCGAAAACGGCTGCCTGGAGACCGTTTCATGCCCATTGGAATGGAAAGAGACAAGAAACTGAAAGATTTCCTGGTGGATCGCAAAATTCCCAGGGCAACCCGTGACCGGATCCCCATCGTCCTGGACGGGAAGGATAATATTCTCTGGGTTGGTGGGATAGCGATCTCACAAAAGGCAGCTCTGGAGGGAATGGAAGGCGAGGAGGCGATCCTTATCTCCATAGAAGATCTTTAAAAGATCTTTCCTCAATCGATTCAACCATCAGGAACAGGGATGACCGAAACCCCCTGGACTTTGGATAAACCGCGCAAATATTGCCGATGTGGCCTGATGAAATGCTCACAAGAGCCCGAAAATACTGCAAAATCTGGTTGTTCGCCCATGTAAAATGTGATAAGTGTTTAGTTTAACTGAAAAAAATGGAGGTAACAGTCTTGAACAACTTCTACAGGAACATGTCACTCTGGGTTGTCATTGGGCTTGTTGTCATCCTGCTCTACAACCTCTTTTCCGTGAGACCCCAGCCTGTCACCGAACTCGTTTACAGTGAATTCCTGAGCCGTGTTGAGGGTGGGGAGATCAAGGAGGTACTTCTTAGTGGCAGGAACATTTCCGGCAAGTTCCATGATGACACACAATTTTCTTCATACAGCGCAGAGGATCCCGATCTTGTCCCCTATTTGAGGGAAAAAGAGATTCGCATCGTGGCTGAACCGTCCCAGGATAGCCCCTGGTACATAATGATCTTCGTAAACTGGTTCCCTATGCTGCTTCTCATCGCCGTGTGGATCTTTTTCATGAGGCAGATGCAGTCTGGAGGCAGCAAGGCCATGTCTTTTGGAAAATCCAAGGCGAGGCTGCTTACAGACGCGACGAGTAAAGTAACCTTTGACGACGTAGCCGGAGTTGACGAAGCCAAGGAGGAACTCGAGGAGATCATCGATTTTCTAAAGGACCCCCAGAGGTTTCAGAGGCTGGGCGGCAAGATACCAAAGGGAGTCCTGCTCATGGGCCCGCCAGGCACAGGTAAAACCCTTCTGGCCAAAGCTATCGCGGGTGAGGCCAGCGTGCCGTTCTTCTCCATCAGCGGTTCCGATTTTGTGGAGATGTTCGTTGGTGTGGGAGCCTCCAGGGTGAGGGACCTGTTCGATCAGGGCAAGAAGCATGCGCCATGTATTATTTTTATCGACGAGATCGACGCTGTCGGCAGGCACCGCGGAGCAGGTCTTGGAGGTGGACACGACGAGAGGGAACAGACGCTCAACGCTCTTCTTGTCGAGATGGACGGCTTCGAATCCAACGAAGGGGTGATCCTCATCGCGGCTACTAACAGGCCCGATGTGCTCGATCCCGCTCTTATGAGACCGGGCAGGTTCGACCGCCAGGTCGTAGTCCCAAACCCGGACATCAGGGGAAGACAGGGCATCCTGGAGGTCCATTCCAAGAACATTCCTGTGGATGACGACGTCGAACTGGAGATCGTGGCGCGCGGTACACCCGGTTTTTCGGGTGCCGACCTGGCAAACCTTGTCAACGAGGCGGCTCTTCTGGCTGCCCGCAAGGACAGGAACAAAGTGACCATGGAGGATTTTGAGGACGCCAAGGACAAGGTTCTCATGGGTACGGAGCGCCGAAGTATGATCATCAGCGACGCGGAGAAGCGTATAACAGCCTACCACGAGGCAGGGCACACCCTTGTTGCCAAAATGATCCCCGGCGCTGATCCTATACACAAAGTCACCATCATTCCCAGGGGACTCGCTCTCGGTCTGACCCAACAGCTGCCTATTGATGAACGGCACACCTACCCGAGGGAATACCTGACCGACCGAATCGCCATCCTCATGGGGGGCCGGGTCGCGGAAGAGCTGGTACTCCGCGAACAGACAACCGGGGCTGGCAACGATATCGAAAGGGCCACCGATCTTGCACGGAAAATGGTCTGCGAGTGGGGAATGAGCGAGAAAATGGGACCCTTGTCCTTCGGCAAGAAGGAGGAGCAGATCTTTCTCGGAAGGGAGATCGCGCAGCACCGGGATTACAGTGAGAGCACCGCCATAATGATAGATGATGAGGTCAAGAAGCTTGTTACGGATGCCCATGTAAGAACTACTACTATCATCACGGAGAACCTTGAATCTCTTCACAGGCTCGCGAATGCGCTCCTGGAACGCGAAGTGCTCGGCGGCGAAGAGATAGATAAGGTTATCCACGGTGAGGAGCTTCCTGAACCCAAAGCCAGGTACCAAAACGCAGCTGATACCGGAGATGAAGAAACCTTGCCGAAGCAGGGGGAGGAAGAAGCGCCAGGAAAGGCAGCGGAAGAGGAAAAGGAAGAGGAAAAGGAAGAGGAAAAGGAAGAGGAAAAGCAGGATGCGCCGCCCGAGGCTGATTGACCCTGGATCCTCGGGGATCAGGAGGGAAATGGCTTTAATGGGTGTCGATCCCGAGGGGATCGACATAATGGAGGGGAAGTCAAGGCATCATCTTATCCGGCTCGATGACGTTGACCTGAGGGCTGCCCTTATCCTGAAACAGGATATGCTTTCCCTTGGTGGAGAGGCGGCTCTTCGGAAAGAGGCTGCGGGCCTCAAGGTTAAAAAGACCCCGGTTCTCCTGATGGGAACAACAAGGCAAATGCGTGGGCTTGTCTGCAAACTGGGCGGGCAGCCTTTCAAACTGGCAGATATGTCCCGTTCCATCGAAGGACTCCTGGATACTATCGATAAAGATAGGCGATACGTTGTCAGGGGGAAGAACCTTCTTTCAGGCGGGAAGAAGTTGGTAGTGGGGATTTTAAACGTCACGGAGGATTCCTTTTCGGATGGCGGAAAATACGCCGGGAGGGAAGCGGCAGTGGCAAGGGGTGTTGAAATGGCCGCAGAGGGTGCCGACATCATTGATGTGGGGGGTGAATCCACCCGTCCCGGAGCCAGACCGGTAACCGCCAAAGATGAGTTGGAAAAGGTGATCCCGGTGATACGTGACCTGGTTGCCGAAGGAGTAAAATTCATCTCCGTGGACACAACCAAATCGGAGGTGGCCGAGAAAGCGATCCTGGAAGGGGCGAGTATCGTGAACGACATTAGCGGCATGACCTTCGATCCGGGAATGGTCCATACTGCTGCGGCTTCCGAGGCATCGGTTATCCTCATGCATACAAGAGGGCGCCCGGAATTCATGCAGGACGATACTATTTACATCGATCTGATGGGGGAGGTCTGCTCCTGTCTCGAAGCAGCCATGGATGTGGCCATGGACGAGGGAATCCCGGCAGAAAAGATCTGTCTCGACCCGGGGATCGGATTCGGCAAGTCCCTGGAGCAGAACGTGGAAATAATCTCACGGATAGGGGAACTCCGGTCGCTGGGTGCCGCTGTGATGGCGGGCGCCTCAAGGAAATCGTTCATCGGCGAGCTGACCGGTACGGATGTCGGCAACAGAATGCCTGGTTCAGTCGGAGCTGCCGTAGCAGCTGCCCTCCAAGGTGCCGATATGGTCCGGGTGCATGATGTGGCTGAAACAGTTCAGGCAATGGCTGTCGTGTCCGGGATGAAAGGCCCCGGCAGAGGGTGAGCACCCTTATGGATCTCAACTCTCTGATCGGTCTGCGGGACCTCCTGGATATAGCCGCAGTGTCCATCGTTTTATACTGGATACTCCTGCTCATCAGGGGTACCAGAGCCCTGCAGATGGTGTTCGGTCTGGTTGTACTTGGGGGAGGTTACTTTCTTGCCCAGGCGGCAGAACTCACCACCCTTGGATGGATACTTGAAAACTTTCTGGGGTCCATTGTTATCGTTATAGTCATCGTTTTTCAGGATGAGATACGCCGGGCCCTTGCTCTTGTTGGATCAAACCCCCTCACCGGCTCCAATCCGGGGGAGCAGAGGCACCTCATCGAGGAACTGGTCAAAACCGCCACAGCCCTGGCCAGCAAGAGGATCGGTGCTCTTATCGTAATAGAGCGTAACATCGGTTTGAAAAACTATATTGAGAAAGGGACGCCCATAGAGGGAAAGGTGAGCAAGGACCTTCTCCTCTCCATTTTCATGCCCTTTTCTCCGATCCACGACGGCGCGGTCATTATCAGCGGAGGCCGGATAGCCGCCGCCCAGTGTTTTCTGCCCCTTACCCTTAACCCGAGACTTGAAAAAGTTCTTGGTACCCGCCACAGGGCTGCTCTTGGACTCACCGAGGAAACAGACGCTGTGGTCCTTGTTCTGTCAGAAGAAACAGGGAAGATTTCTACGGCATGTGAGGGCAAGTTGTACTCCAGGCTCGAGCCTGAAGAGCTCAAAAGAGTGCTGGAAAGGATGCTTGCCAGCGATGCTGATCCCCAGACTTCAAACTTGTGGGAAAGGATAAAGGTTGCTCTCCGTTCTTGGAAAAAATCTGACGCTTAAGGTTTTATCGGTCATCTTCGCCATTTTTCTCTGGTTTTTTATTTCCAGGGGCCAAGGTGGTGAAAATATGGAGATAAGCCTTGGTGTGCCTGTTGAGCTTCACAACCTTTCCCCTGAAATGGAGGTCATTAGAGGGCCTGTCGAGCGTGTAGATGTACGTATGTCGGGTCCCCGACGGGACGTATCCAGAATTTCACAACTGGGCATCTACATTACCCTGGATCTTTTAGGGGCAGCGGAAGGGGAGACCACATTTGAACTGTTTACCTCGGACATAAAGGTCCCTGAAAGGGTCACTGTTACCAGGGTAAGTCCATCCAGCGTCAACCTTTCCCTGGAAAGAACTGTTAAAAAGAAGGTTGGGATCATCGTTCCTGTTGAGGGAACCCCCATGAACGGTTTTATAGCGATGGATCCTGTAGTCACACCGGATGTTATGGAGATCAAAGGCCCCCGGTCGCGGATAGCAATTATAAAAACCCTCAAAACCCTTCCCATCAATGTTGAAGGGGCTTTTGAGGATCTAAAGGGAGAAACCTCCGTGATCCTGCCCGAAGAGGGAACGGTTCACGCCATCGAGCGTTCCAGCATCCAGTACGTTATACCGGTGGTTAAGGTCCAGACAGACTCCCAGTAGGTTTGTGTATGGCCGGAACAAGTTTTCCGGACCAAGGGTCTATAAGTATTAATAAATTACTTTAATAAGGCCACCTAAACTATGATAAATAAAATATATTTCGGAACTGACGGCATAAGGGGTGTGGCAAACAGAGGCCACATTGTGCCGGAGTTTATTCTCCAGTTGGGGAAGGCTGCCGGGTCCTATTTCAGAAAGGGCAAAGCCCATCCGAGGATCATAATCGGCAAGGACACGAGGCTTTCAGGCTACATGATCGAATCAGCGCTGATGTCCGGGATATGCGCTATGGGAGCAGACGTCTATTTTGTCGGACCGCTTCCGACACCAGCCATATCCTTTCTCGTCAGATCCATGCGGGCAGACGCCGGTATCGTTATCTCCGCTTCCCACAACCCCTACACCGATAACGGGATAAAATTTTTCGGACCAAACGGAAGGAAACTTCCGGATGAGGTCGAAGCAGCCATAGAGCAACTTATGGATTCAGGACCCATGGATGGCCCTGATGGTGATGGACTTGGAAAGGCCCACAGAGTTGATGACGCGGAGGGAAGGTACATTGCATTTGCCAAAGCGACTATTGATGAGGGTATCAATTTTGAGGGTTTGAAGGTGGTAGTAGACTGTGCCAACGGGGCGGCTTATGAGGTCGCTCCAAATATCTTCTCTGAGCTGGGAGCTCAGGTAATTGTAATTGGTGGGAACCCGGACGGACTCAACATTAACGCTGGGTGTGGATCAACAGCCCCTGAGGCCATGGTAAGAGCCGTTCTGGAAAACGGGGCGGATTTAGGTATCGCTCTGGATGGTGACGCTGACCGCGCCATTTTGTGCGATGAGCGTGGACAACTCGTTGACGGCGATGACATCCTGTTTTTATGCGCTACGGACCTGCTGCAGACGCAGCAGCTCGAAAAAAGGACTGTCGTCGGAACCATTATGACCAACGTTGGCCTAATGAGCGCGTTGAGGGACAGCGGCATCGAGGTTTTAAGAGCCGCTGTGGGCGACAGGTACGTTCTGGAGGAAATGACGCGCACAGGTTCCGTATTGGGCGCCGAACCCTCAGGCCACGTCATCTTCAGTAAGTTCGCTCCTACCGGTGACGGTATCGTCACCGCTCTGCAGGTTGTTCAGACCATGATCAGGAAAGGATCCCCGCTTTCAGGGCTCACCGCGGGCTGGAAGAGGTATCCTCAGGTCATGGTCAACCTTCGGATCACGGAAAGAGTACCCCTTGAAGGACAGGAATGGTTCGACGCGTTGATCGACGGCGCCCGCAAGGGCCTGGGCGAACACCATCTCCTCAGTATGCGGTATTCGGGGACCGAACCCCTCATGAGGGTGACGGTTTCCAGCGAGTCGGAGAGTCAGACAGTTAAGGTGTGCGAGAGCCTTTGTGAGTCGCTGATTCAGCGGTTTGGGTGGGAGAGAATCTAGTTTCAGGTTTCGAGTTTCGAGTTCAGAGTTTAACCCGGAACCCGAAACACGGAACTCAGAACCCAGAATAGAAGTTCCGGAGGAAATAGCATGCTCAAAACAGGTTCAGGATACACGAGGTTAGGTGTTAACGTCGATCACGTTGCGACAATCAGGCAGGCTCGGGGAGGTCAAAGCCCCGATCCGGTTGAAGCGGCTGTCCTGGCTGAACTTGCCGGGTGTGACGGGATAACTATCCATCTCAGGGAAGACAGACGCCACATCCAGGACAGGGATCTGGCCATTTTAAAGCGCACCACCAAAACGAGAATTAACCTGGAAATGGCGGCTACCCAGGACATGGTCAAGATAGCCCTTGATGTCAAGCCTCACACCGTCACTCTCGTACCCGAGCGCCGGGAGGAATTGACCACCGAGGGAGGTCTCGAGGTGGCCATGAACATGGATTACCTGAAAAAGGTGACTAGCCTTTTGAGGGATGCCGAGATCAAGGTCAGCCTTTTTGTTGATCCCGATATAGATCAGATCAAAGCCACCCACAGGGTGGGGGCCAATGCGGTGGAAATCCATACGGGCAAATACGCAGAAGCCAAGACGAAAGCGGTTGCTGAAGAGGAGTACGGAAAGATCGTGAACGCTGCCAAAGTAGCCCAGAAGCTCAAACTGGAGGTTATTGCGGGTCATGGGCTTGATTACCATAACGTCAGGGCCATTGTTGAGATAACCGAGGTTATTGAAGTGAACATCGGCCATAGTATTATTTCCCGGGCTGTCCTGGTCGGTATGGAGAGAGCGGTAAGGGAGATGAAAATGGCTATGGGAGGTTTGCTATGATCATCGGTGTAGGGATCGATAATGTTCAGACCAAGCGTATGAAGGAGATACTGCTCAAGTGGGCCGACCGCGTTGAGAATCGCGTTTTTGACGAAAAAGAGTTGGAATACTCCAAATCCAAGGGAGAATCACATCTGCACCTTGCTGCTCGGTTTGCGGCCAAGGAAGCCCTGTTCAAGGCACTGGGAAAAGGGTTGAGTGAAGGAATGACATGGACCGATGTAACGGTCCGGAACGACGAAGCAGGAAAACCCCACATTCAACTGAAGGAAAAGGCGAAAGAAATCGCCGACCAGATGGGAGTCGCTACAATCCACGTCAGCCTTACCCACACCGATGACTGTGCCGTGGCTGTCGTCATCCTGGAGGCGTAGCTTGAATACGGTTACTCCCTCACAAATGAGGGAGATAGACAGAAGGACTATCGATGACCTTGGTATCTCTTCCCTCGTTCTCATGGAGAGCGCGGGGCTGGGGCTTGTTGACGAGATCGAAAGCCGCCACAAAAGAGAGAGACTCAGGGTCACTGTCGTCTGCGGACCCGGGAATAACGGGGGCGACGGAATGGTGGCCGCAAGGCATCTTGCCGACAGGGGACATGAGGTCGTTACATTTCTCGCAGCTCCGAGAGCCACTTTCAGCGGGGATGCAAAAGTCCAGCTGAGAACGCTCACACGACTGGATATGGACGTGACTGTCTTGTCCTCGCAGTCTTCATACGAAAGGGCATTCCGACGTGCCGGGGACTCGGACATTATTATCGATTCACTGTTCGGCACCGGTTTGGTAAGGGCTGTGGAAGGGCAATGGGCGGAGTGTGTGAGGATCATCAACTCATGCCCGGGTCTTGTAATCTCCGCTGATGTGCCGTCCGGCCTGGATGCTCGTACCGGTCACCCCCTGGGGGAATGCGTCACGGCTGATGTCACTGTCACCTTCGGCCTTCCAAAGACTGGGCTGGTGCTCTTTCCAGGCGCGCAGTTCGCAGGAGAGGTTGTCGTTGCCGACATAGGGATCCCCCGTTCGGTGATCGAGACCATGGATCTGCCGGGAGCCCTTCTCGGACCCGAAGCAGTCGAAGGCGTTTACGAGGAACGATGGCCGGATACTCACAAGGGTTCATACGGTCATCTCCTGCTATGCTGCGGTTCAACAGGCAAACTTGGTGCGGGGATCCTTGCATCGAGAGGGGCCTTGAGAGCCGGAGCGGGTTTGGTGACACTTGCTGTTCCAGCTTCTGCCATTCATGAAGTTGATGCGGCCACCCCCGAGGTCATGACCTCACCTCTGCCTGAGACCGCCGGGGGTTCTTTCTCACGAATGGGCGCTAACGGGCTTAAAAAACTGATAATGGAACGGGATGCTCTAGGTATTGGACCTGGTTTATCCACCGATCCGGAGGTCGCAGAACTGGTCAGGGAGGTTCTAAGTTGGGAGAGTTTTCCGGCAGTCCTGGACGCGGATGCGCTGAACGTTCTGGAGGGGGATCTGGAATTATTGAGACCTCGCGGCCAAAGTACCGTGATCACACCACACCCCGGTGAGATGTCCAGACTCATCGGCGGCAGCACCCGGGATGTCCAGTCCGACCGCATCGGAGCGGCACTGGAATGTGCCGGGAGAAGCGGCTGTGTGGTCGTTCTCAAGGGTGCCGGAACTGTGGTGGGTCATCCGGACGGGACCTTTTTCATTAATACTACCGGGAACCCAGGTATGGCTTCCGGCGGCACCGGTGACGTACTTACGGGCATGATAGGAGCTTTACTTGCCAGAGGGTGCAATACTTTAGACAGCGCCAAGGCGGCGGTCTATCTACATGGCGCCGCTGCCGATCTGGCAGCAGAGAAGGTTTCCGAACATGCTCTCACAGCAACCGATATTATCGATTCCATTGGTTTGACCCTGATGGGGATGAGGACGGAGTAGAGCATGCTAACAGCTTCCCAGATAATGACAAAACAGTTCCTTACTATCTTGCCCGAGATGAGCGTTGAAGAGTTGGCAAGGCTTCTTCTTCGAAAAGATGTTACCGGTGCCGTGGTCATAGATAAAAAAGGGAAACTCCTGGGAGTGGTGACTGAGGGGGACCTTATCGCAAAGGAGAAGAACCTCCACCTTCCCACGGTAGTTTCCCTCTTCGATTCCGCTATCTACCTTGGAACATCGGAACATTTCAAGGGCGAACTGCACAAAATGGTAGCTACAAAGGTGAATGATATTTTCACCAAGACCCCTGTTACGATCGATCTGACCACGTCCCTGGCTGATATCGCAACTATCATGTCAGAAAAAAGAATCCATTTCCTTCCTGTAATGCATGAAGGGAGGGTGGAGGGAATTGTCGGGCGAAGAGAAATTCTGCGGGCACTGGCGGAAGGGAGCTGATGGGGCACGGGACCCGGCTGTTGCTGGAAACTCCGGAAAAGATGCTGGCATTGGGACAACGCCTGGGTGCAATCCTTTTCGACGGGGCGGTTATCGGACTGTCAGGTCCTCTGGGAGCCGGGAAGACAACCCTGGCAAGAGGTATTGCTGATGGGATGAGGATCGATGACGGATACGTCGTCTCCAGCCCGACCTACACCATTATGCAGAGTTACCCGTGCCTGGAACGTGTACTTCACCACCTGGACCTCTACAGGATAACCGGTTCGGACGATCTTGATTCTACAGGATACAGAGACCATGTCGGGGGAAATACTGTCCTCATTGTGGAGTGGCCGGAGAGGGAACCGTCGGTTCTGACCTCTGAGAACCTCATCATAAACATTGATTACCGGGAAAAGGGAAGGGACGTGACTCTGCTACCAGCAGGTGACCTCTACGAGAAGTTGGTGGAGCAGTTGGTTAGTAAAGAGCTCTCTACGCGGTGACAAGCGGAGAAGCGGATTCCGAATTACGCATTGAGAATTCCGAATTAAGATCTTAAATACACAATTCTCAATCCTCAATTCTCAATTGCTAACACCAATCACCCGTCTTCGCTTTCAGCTACGATGTGGCAAGCGAATCGCGGTTTTAAGCAGAGATTGACACGCTTTAGAGCCGGTGCTATGAGAAGCGATTGCTGCTGCGGGTTATAATCATTTGGAACCCGAAACTCGAAACCCGAAACTCGAAACTCGGAACTGGACTATTATTATGGAAGAATTTTATCGGATCGAAAGACTGCCGCCATACGTTTTTAACATCGTCAATGAGCAAAAATACAAGGCGAGGGTACGCGGCGAGGATATCGTGGATTTCGGTATGGGTAATCCAGATATGCCGACCCCCA
>JALHUC010000552.1 GCA_022865845.1 bacterium
ATTGATGGTATATTACACCATGGGATTTATTATTTTAGCAGTACTTATTATTCTCTGGGTCACAATTACCGGAGTGGCGACCTTTCACATTCTTCTGCACAAGAGGGACCCCAGAGGAGCGGCCCTCTGGCTGGCCATGACCGGCCTTCTCCCATTTGTAGGTCCCTTGCTCTACTGGACCCTTGGAATAAACCGGATTAAAAGAAGCAGCGCTGTCAGGGCAAGGAGAAGGTCCCGCCCGGGTTGGGCCCATTGGCGTACCGAGCACCGGATCGATCCGAACGAGGGACTGTACCCGGAACTGGAATCCCTGATGGATTCTTCGGGGCGGATAACCAACCTACCCCTTCTTAAGGGAAACACCATTGAACCTCTCTACGAGGGCAATCAAACTTTTCCGGCCAGGTTGGCAGCCATAGGAGCCGCTGAACGATCTGTTAACCTCAGCACCTATATTCTGGACAGGGATGTCGTCGGGTCGAGAATAATAAGTGCGCTCTGCACAGCCGCCCACCGGGGCGTTGAGGTAAGGGTCCTCGTTGATGGGCATGGTACGAGCCGATCGGCTATCGCCATGGCAAGACGGCTTCGGGGAGCAGGGGCGATGCTTTCTATCTTCCACCCCCTCTTTGGTCTTTGGGTCAGACGGCCGAGCATTAACATGCGGAATCACCGTAAACTGCTTATCATTGACGGTAGGATAGGATTCACTGGTGGGATCAATATCAGCAGCCGCCACTTTTTAACCCTGCGGAAAAAGGTCAAACCCGTAAGGGACATCCACTTCAGGGTAACGGGGCCGGTGCTGGAGCATATGCAGGCAGTTTTTGCCGAGGACTGGTATGCCTCAAAAGGGGAGCTGCTGGATTCAGATAAGTTCCTGACGCAGCCTGAAAGTGGAGGAGAGGCTCTTGTCAGAGCTGTGTCCAGCGGGCCTGATGAAGACCTGGAAAAGATATACCAGCTCATCCTCGGCGCCTTGAGATCAGCCAGGGATCACGTTCTCATTATGACCCCCTACTTTATCCCCGACCGGGCCCTCATTCAGGCTCTTTGCAGCGCTGTTCTGGCCGGCGTCAAGGTTGAAATCCTGCTGCCCGAAAAAAGTGACCACCCCCTGGTTCAGGGAGCATCCATGGCCTATATCCCGGAACTGATCGAAAACGGGGTCAAGGTCCTGCTTATTCCTCCACCTTTTGTGCACAGTAAACTCATGGTGGTTGACGGAGCATGGTCCCTTATCGGGTCTGCCAATATCGATCCCAGGAGTTTCAGATTGAATTTCGAGTTCGATCTGGAAGTATATTCAAGGGAGTTCGCCGCCCGGATGCTGCAATACTCCAAAGATATGTCTTCCGAAGCGGTCTTACTATCCCTGGAGGCGCTGCTGGCCAGACCCCTGACCACAAGGCTCCTGGAGGGAGCAGTGAAGATATTTTCACCATATCTTTGAAGCTAATTCCAGATTTCAAATTCCAGATTCCAGAGCCAACAACAGTCGCTATGAAAGCGGTAAATACTGCTTCACACAGAGCCGCAGGGGTCGCAGAGAAATTAACGGAGATGTAAGCTGACAAAAGATCGCTGACAGCTAATTGCCAATCCTTTTTTTGAAATTTGGGATCTGAAATATGGAATTTGTTTTACTCCGTGATATATTTGGAATATTCATCCCGTTAGATCCGTTTGAAGGAACAGGAGGCGTCCTATGGCCGACTTCAGGAAAAAGTTTCGCCGCCACACCTCTTTTTTGAAACCCGCCTGGTGGCTCATTCACCTGACCGGGATCTCGGTGGTTTATTCCCTGGGCCACATTCTCTGGAAGTAGAAAACAGCATTCATAAGGACTCTGCTTTCTGTCTGGAAAAGCACCCGGAAAAACCGTCAAACTTGAACCATTGAAGAGGGAAAGTTCATGCTGAAACACATAATGCGGTACAAACCTGGCTGGTGGATCCTGCACATCCTGGCGGTTGCCATCACCTTCTATCTCGGCCACAGGGCCACCTTCTAGGAACCCGGACCCATGACCCCAACCAATGCGATGCGCCACCTCCTCCTCGTGGGCCTGTTCCTGCTCGCCGCAGGCTCCCTCTCCATCCACCTGAAGATCCATTCACCTTTTTACGTCCACGGACCGGGGGAGATTTACTTTACCAACTCCGTGGCATCCCTGCTTTCGTTCATCGATCTCTTCGGAGTCACCTTTCTGTTCTCAAGAAAAAAGACCGCGGCGTGGGGTTACCTTTTGAACGGACTCATCGTCATCTACGGCACTGTCATGATGGCCCACTGGGGCTGGACACAGTTCCACCCGCCAGGTTCCCCGGTGACTCATCTCCTGTTGGCCCCCACATCCATCGGGATCGGCATTGCCTGGGGCGACTTCACCCTCGGGGCCATCCTTTACAGGCTCTGGTTCGCCAGGCCGAAGGAAGCGCCCGTTATGAACCCGGAGGCACCGGCCTGAGTTCTCCGGTAACACCCCGGACCCACCCCGCATTTCCCACCGGCCGCCCGGTGAAAATCGGCCGCCGGTTTCTGCTGATCCCGGGTGAAACATCCCCCAATAAAGCTCCTGAAGAAATGGGAGATCGCTTTCCTATCCGGCTATCCCCAGGGAAAGCTTTCGGCTCAGGCCTTCACGAAACAACTGTAAGCTGCCTTGAAGCGCTGGAGGGACTGGGTTCCCTTAAAAACAGGTCTGTCCTGGACGTGGGGACAGGCACAGGTATCCTCTCCCTGGCGTGCCTCCTCCTCGGGGCTCGAAAGGTCCTGGCTTTCGATATCGACAGTGACGCCGCCCGGAACTGTACCCGGAACGCAGCTCTCAACCAGGTGAGTGAACAGTTAAGGGTGTTTCAAGGAACACTGGAAGCGGTGAGCCCCTCCGTCGGGTTCGATCTGGTCCTGGCCAACATCCACGGGGACATCATCCTGAAGGAGGCGGACCGATTGGCAGGACACACGAGGGAAGAGGGGTTCCTGATCCTGTCGGGGTTGGATTACACAGACAACACGCAGGCCAAAAGTGCTATGAAGGAACAGGGGATGGAAGAGGTTTCGGTGCTATTTCTGGAGGATTTCGTTACCCAGGTGTGGCGTCGTCCTCCCGGGCGGCTTCGAACAGGGCCCTGATCCCGGGTTTAATATAGACATTCTCAAGGGGAAAACCGGCAAGCTCTTTGACGATGATGTCCACCGCCTCGATGGATGATATCCGGGAGTCGAGAAAAAGGACCGGCTGGTGTTCAACCCAGGCCAGCCCGCTTTGAACCGGCACCTCGTCGTCACCAAGACGCTCCCTTCGGACCTTGATATCCAGGCGGAAGGCCAGTTCCAGGAGCTCATGCAGGATGATCTGCGCTTTTTCCATTTAGCTCCCTACCAAAGACTGGCTTAACCGCGGAGGACGCGGAGTAACGCAGAGGTAATCACCAACAATGGGAATTAATGGTTCCACTAAATTCGATATAATTAATCTCACACAGAGTCCCAGAGAAAATCTGATCGTCAGATTTTGATCTTACCAGGATTTTGTCCTTCCTCCGCGTCCCTCTGCGTACTCTGCGGTTAGAAAATTCTATCCG
>JALHUC010000553.1 GCA_022865845.1 bacterium
AAAGACTATGGATCGCCACACGCTGAAACGAAACTGGAGGATAAAGGTAGCAGGTCTATCCCCCGTAAAAAAAACCGGCGGCACTACGATCACATCGGATGAGCTGGTCGCTCGGGACAAATTACAGGTTAAGGTTTTCCAACGGCTCCGGTGGAGATGGAAAACTGTTCTTACAACTCAGAGTCGAGCTTCTGATTTCGGTTATCAAACTCCTGCCAAACTAATGTCCATAGATACCTCTGATATTCAATCGGCGTTAAGCCTTCCCATCCTGGTCCAATCGGATATGCCCTCGTCCATCGTAAACGGTCCTTTCAAGGAGAAAAAACTCCTTGCCCTCTCAGCGGGAAGGCTCCTTTACAGACGAGACAACAGGGCCGATGAAACCGCGAACATTTTCAACCCGTTCTGGAGGGCTGAACTGATGCCGGTGGCGAGTGAACCCACTGCAAAACGGATCATACCGGAGATCATTCTGAAAGAGGTCATGCATTGAGTATTTCAAGACAAACAGTAAAAGTCAGGGGACAGGCTCTTGTGGAACTGGCGGTCATTCTCCCGGTTCTGGGCCTTTTCATGGCAGCTGTAATACCGCTGATCATTAAAGGGGTGGCCTTGCCCTGGCTGGACGAGAGACTCACTCTCAGACAGCTGAGCCAGAACGATGAACAGGTCCACCGTCAGCTTCAACTAACCCACGAGTCGGATCTCCTTCCCCCCTATTTTGATAATACCCGGCTTGAGGAGAGCACCCAAAACGCTTCCATGAGCATGTCTTTACCTCTGCTGGGAAAAACTTTCCCCGGGAATATGACCAGGAAACTCACCACCGCCACTTTACTCGAGCACGGATGGTGGAACCGGGAGATCTTTGGCAGCCCGCAGGGTTCAGACCGCAATATTTCAAGGGACCTTACCATGGTAGCGGCCCGGGTTCCGTTTGAATCCGAGGTTCCCAACGAGGTGAGGAGGTTGACACTCATTGGACTCGCGTCAGGAAAGACAAACATTCTGGAAAAGACCGGTTTCAACCTGTTCCATCTCAACCTCGACGCCCTTCCTGAAACCGCCGAGGGAGGAGAAACAAAATGAAGCGAAGGTCCTCGGGACAATCCCTTGTTGAAACATCCATTCTTACAGCTTCCATTTCCATCGGAGTTTTATGCTTGTGGGCGGTGTGCAGTGAAAAAATCACACTTTTTATTGATCTGGTTCTGGCTGTCATCGCCAGCCCCGTGCCCTAGGAGCCGAAAATGAAAAGAAATTCAATCCTGATCATCGCGTCCTGTCTTATCGGTCTTATTACAGCCTCTGCCTATTCATCCAGAATCCGGCATCTACGGGATGAGATCACTCGTTTTTCCGAAAAAATCCCCATCCTGACTGTTTCCAGGAACATTAAAGCCGGCGAAACTCTGGAAGCTGAAGATCTTGAAGGGACACTGTTTCAAAAAGAGCAGGTTTCCGGAAGAACCGTTTCACCGGAAGATGTGGAACTCATTGTGGGGCGTCGGGTAATCCATCCTGTACCTGCCCGGGACCCCATTCTCTGGACTGACTTTCCAGAAGGGCCACGGGTGCAGCATCCCTCGGAGATGATCCCGACAGGATACCGGGTTATCGCCCTCCCCGCCGATGAAACCCACACTCTTGTTCACTTTATATCCCCCGGTGACACAGTCGACATCGTCTCATCTACTTTTGAAAGTTCGGGAGACAGGTTGATAAGCCGGCTCATCGCCGAGAACATTGTTGTCCTGGGAGTGGGAAGCCAACTGAAAGGACAACCAGACAGCTCTGATGCAGAGGGTTTTCCACTCTCAGTAACTCTTCTGGTTAATCCTGAATACGCACTGGCTATCCTTCGTGCGTCCCAGACAGGCGCGATCCATTTTCTTGCCCGTGGTTCCAGCCCCTTTGCGGGGATCTACGATCAGAACAACCGTACAGCCGCAGCAGAAAGACTCTCAGGAACAACACCATGACAAAGAGACTGATAACCATACTGTTGACCCTGGGGTTTGTACTCTGCTGCTCTGAAGCATCACGATCCCAGGAAGTTGTGCTGCCTGAGGAATCAGGCATCTGGCAGACAGATCAAACTCCACAGAGCTTCTCAGCATCACCCGCTTCTGTTGCAACAGCCCTAAAGTCCCTCGAAAACATCGAAAATCTGGTCATTAACGAGTTCCCCGGCGGCGCTATTCTGGGGGGTAAATTGCTCAGTCCGGAGGATATGCGCCGTGTTGCTTTACTGAGCGATTCCATGGAAAACATTTTCAATCTGTGCTCTTTCCACCCGGATGCGCTTAAGATCGCGGCATCTTACCTCGGAAAGATCCTGAGTCAGAACCGGATAAACGGTTTACAGCTGTCACCCATGGGCAATGCTCTGCTCCTGACTGGCACTCCTGTCGAGGAAGGAGATGTCTCAAGGGTACAGCGGATGTGCAGTTCCCTTCACATCCCTCTCATAAACGGAACACGTTCCGCTGTCGCCGACCCCAGGATGATCTTTTTTGAAGTTTCTTTCGTGGAAGTCAACAAAGATACCTTCAGAGAATTCGGGATCAAATGGCCGGCATCAACTCTGTTCTCCGACCCTAATGGAATGCGAGTCGGACGCATGGAACCTGCCAACGCCCTGGAGGTCACCATCAACCACCAGATCCTTAAAGGTAACGCAAGGATCATATCAAAACCACGAATTGTCTGTGCTTCCGGGCAAAAGGCCTCTTTTCAGGCAGGAGGCGAGATCCCCATCCCCCGTACGGACAGTGAGGGTGGGATATCTGTCACGTGGAAACCCTACGGGATCATCCTGGAGGTGGCCCCATCTATTGACTCCCAGGACAAGATCCATGT
>JALHUC010000554.1 GCA_022865845.1 bacterium
ATATGTGTTTCGATGGATGGTCCCCAATCTTTCGAAACTGGCTTTCCCGAGGCCGGGGATAGTCCTGAAGATCCTCTCCTGGTCCGGAAAAAGCAGCCGGGTCTGAAACCCTACCATGCTGTAGGAGGTGGCGGCCCTGTTCTCGGGACGCAGCTGGATCACCGCGTGGGGCCGCTTGCCGGTTTTCGGGTTGGTCAGTCCCACAGGCCTCCAGGAACCGTAGGCCAGTGTCCGGTCCCCGCGGGATGCCAGCTCCTCTATGGGCATGCAGGCTTCGAAATAACGTGCATCCTCGAATTCGTGGGGTTTGAGCGGGTCCGCTGTCCTCAGGGCCGATACGAGGGCCTGGTACTGGTCCTCGTCCAGCGGGCAGTTGACGTAGGCTCCCGAACCGGGGTCCTGGTAGCGGTCCTGGATGAACACCTCATCCCATGAGATGCTGTCGGCTTCGATGGTGGGTGCGATGGCGTCGTAGAAGAAGAGGGATTCAGTGCCCACACTGTTTCTGATGGATTCGGCCAGGGGATCTGATGTCAGGGGACCTGATGCGATAACGACAATGCCTTCTTTGGGAATATTCGTTACCTCTTCCCGAATTAACTCGATAAGCGGCGATCCGTTAAGGGCTTCGGTCACCATGTGGGCGAACTCCCGACGGTCTACGCACAGGGATGACCCACCGGGGATCGATGCCTTCTCGGCGATCTCGAGGAGCAGTGATCCGGCAAGGCGGAGTTCCTCCTTCAGGAGACCACTGGCCCGGTCTTGCCTCCGGGATTTCAGGGAATTACTACAAACCAGTTCCGCCAGGTCATCGGTCCGGTGCGCGGCTGACCTGACTTGGGGCTTCATCTCGAAAAGCTGGACAGGGAACCCTCTGCGGGCGATCTGCCAGGCTGCTTCGCAGCCGGCCAGGCCGCCGCCGATCACCTTAATCAGATTCATCTCCCTGAACCTTATTACCGCACTCTTTGTCGGCGCAGATCAGAACGTCACCTTTTTTAGTGGAGCGCCGTGTCATCATGGGGAATTCGCAGGCCGGACAGGGGGTCTGAACCGGTTCGTCCCAGACGGCGAAATCACATTTCGGATAGGCGGAGCAGCTGAAGAAAGTTTTACCTTTTCGGGTCCTGCGAACCACCATTTGACCGTCGCATCCCTCTCGGGGACAGCCCACGCCGGTTGTAAGCGGTCTCGTTCCTTTGCATTCCGGGTAGCTGGAGCACCCCAGGAAAGGCCCTGTGGGGCCTTGCTTTAAATTCATGGGGCTGTCGCACTCGGGGCACTTTTCGGGGCGTTCTTCGCTCTTTGCCAGGTGGAACTTCCCGTCGGATGTACGTTCAAAATCCGAAGTGAAACGGCACTCTGGATAGCCGCCGCAGGCCAGAAATTCTCCGGTACGTCCACTCACTTTAACCATGAGCGATTGTCCGCAATCCGGACACTTGAGATCAGTTTCGCCCCACGTGAAGTCCTCGTCTTTTTCCTCCACCGATGTAAGATTCGTGGCGAAAGGGTCGTAGAACGCCTGTAAGACATCGAGGTAGGTTTTATCCCCTTCCTCAATAAGATCCAGCTCATCTTCCAGGTGAGCAGTGAACTGGACATCCACCAATCTGGGGAATCTGGAAACGAGGTAGTCGTTTACGCCCATGCCCAGGGAGGTTGGGAAGAACTTCTTCCTGTCCTCCATGATGACATATTTTCTTTTCCTGATCGTATCCAGAATAGCCGCATAGGTGCTTGGCCGCCCTATCCCCTTTTCCTCCATAGTTTTGACCAGGGTGGCTTCCGTATACCGCGGCGGGGGTTGGGTTGTTTTCATTTCGGCATCAACTTCGATCAGCTTCAGGTCCTGTCCCACTGTCATCGGCGGCAGGCTGACTTCTCCATCATTGTTATCGTCCCGGCCCTCTTCGTAAAGTGCAGTAAAGCCCGGGAAGAGAACCCTCTGTCCGGACACCGACAGGCCGATAGAGCCAGCCGTTATCTGAACCTTGGTCCGCTCGATCCGCGCGTTTTCCATCTGGGATGCCAGGAAACGCTTGTAGATGAGTTCGTAAAGCCTGGCCTGGTCCTTTTCAAGGTAGGAGAATACTTCTTCGGGTCTGAGGTCCGGCTGACTCGGTCTGACCGCTTCGTGGGCATCCTGTGCCCCCTTCCGGTTGCGGTACCGGCGGGGAGAGTCCGGGACATATTCCTTGCCGAAGCGTTGGGCGATCTGTTCCCGTGCCGATTCCAGGGCCTGGTCGGATACTCGCACGGAGTCTGTCCGCATGTAGGTTATGAGCCCCATGGTGCCCCTGTCACCCAGGGTGATACCTTCGTAAAGCTGCTGGGCTACCATCATGGTTTTCTTGGCAGTAAATCCCAGTTTTCGGGCTGCTTCCTGCTGCAGGGTGCTGGTGATGAATGGGGGGGGAGGGGATTTCTTGCCCTCCTTTACATCCAGGTTGCTGACGATATGGGTCTCTTGCTGGAGTACGGTCCGGATCCTGGTGGCAGTGGCTTCGTCTGCAATACGGCCGTTTTTCAATGTGGTTGCCCCGTCGTCCATAGAGACAACCCTGGCTTTCAGGACGGGGGGCTGGCTGGCCTCCAATATGGAGTGAACGAGCCAGTAATCCTCAGGAATAAAGGCCTGGATCTCCCGTTCCCTCTCACATACGAGTCGGAGGGCTACCGATTGAACACGTCCTGCCGAAAGTCCTCTCTGTATCCTTTTCCACAGCACAGGGCTCAGCTTGTACCCGACCAGACGGTCAATGGCCCGCCGGGCCTGCTGAGCGTGAAACTTCTGGCCGTCAGGCTTTCCGGGGGCCTCCAGGGCCTTCAATATCCCGTTTTTGGTGATCTCGTGGAAAAGGACTCTGTAGACCCTGTCATCGGAGAGTTTGAGGTGTTCGCTTATCAGGATGCCGATGGCCTCCCCCTCGCGGTCCGGGTCGGTAGCGAGGAGGACCCGTCCGGCGTCTTTGGCGGCCTTGGATATCTCACTGAGAACCTTTTTCTTGCTGGGAATGACAATATTTTTGAGGGCGAACCCCTTTTCGGGGTCCACGGCAAGCTCCTTGGTCGGCAGGTCGATGACGTGACCGTTGGAGGAAAGAACGTCATAACCTTTCCCCAGGATCTTTCCGATTGTTTTTGCTTTGGTAGGTGATTCGACGATTATTAGATCTTTGGCCATATGTTTTTCCCTTAATTGGAAACAGTAGTGGATCGTGAACAGTAAACGGGAACTCCAGATTTTCACTTTGCACAGTTCACAGATTTGCGAAGCAACGGAATTTAAGTTTGCTTCTAAACCAGACTATAAGCACCTTTGTCAAGCATTTAGGATAAACCAGTGTCTAGGGTCTAGAGTCTGGTGTCTAGAAAATGCTTTGATACCAGATTGTTAAGTGCGGTTTGATCCAATATCCAGGATTCAAGAAATCCTCTGCGTTTGGACTTTTGCTTATTAGAGCTGAAACCCAGAGGGACACAGGTAGCGCCGCCTTCCAGGCGCAGTCGCAGAGGGCCGCGGTTTAAACCCTGAATCCAGTGTTTTTTCTAGATCTAACCGCTAAACTCTGCGGGACGGGCGGCCTACCAGTGAGCCGCCTCTGTGTAACTCTGCGTTAAGGCTTGTTATCTGTTCCTGGCTTCAGATTTTGCTAGACACTAGACACCAGATACCAGACGCTGATCTCCTCACTTTAAAGCAAACTGCCCTCCCGGATCGCGGATGACCAGCCCCTCCAACTCCAGTTTTGAAAGCTCGGACAGAACCTGGGGAAGCTGCAGCCCTGTGACCTTTACCAGGTCCTCAGGAAGGTGTGGCCCGGGTTTCAGGGCCCGAAGCATCGGATCAGCTGCCTGCTGATCACTGTCAAGTCCGGAGGCTGTTTCGATCATGTTTTCCAGTCCAAGGACTCGGAGAATATCGTCAGAATTACACACTGGCGCCGCTCCATCCCTCATGAGGGCCACAGGTCCAGCTGAAAGGGGGTCATCAGCCCGCCCTGGCACGGCCATGACCTCCCGCCCCTGATCCAGAGCCCATCGGGCGGTTATGAGGGAGCCGCTTTGAGGCTTGGCCTGGACTACGACCACCGCAAGGGAAATGCCGCTGATGATCCTGTTGCGGGATGGGAAGTTCCTGGGCAGTGGGGGAGTGCCTGGATCGAACTCGGAAAGGAGAGCGCCGCTGGCGATGATCCGTCTTCGGAGCTCTTCTGATCCCCTGGGATAATCGATATCAAGCCCACAGCCAAGGACGGCGAGGGTTCTTCCTCCTTTGTCCAGGGCTGCTCTGTGGGCTTCGGTGTCGATCCCTCTCGCAAGCCCGCTGACAACGGTCACCCCGCTGGCGGCAAGGCCTCCTGAAATGATACGGGCCATGTGTCGGCCATAGGGTGTCGCATTGCGTGATCCGACGACAGCCACCGAAAGAAGATCCTTCCTGATGATCTCCCCCCTTATGTTCAAGCTGGCGGGAGGGTCTTTTATCTGATCTAGCAGTTCCGGATATCCTGGACCTCCCGAATAAACCCGGCGATCAGCGCTCACCCTTTTCCCCAGTCAGCCTGAAGTCCACGTGCCGCCTGGCGAGGTTGACATCGGCCACTTCCACAGTCACCTGGTCTCCGATCAGGAACACGGTGCCTGTGTGCTCACCCACGAGCATCAGGCGGTCTTCGTGGAAACTGTAGTAATCATCGTGAAGGGCCGATAGATGGACCAACCCTTCGATAAAAAACTCCTCCAGCTCGACGAAAAAGCCGAAGGAGGTCACGGCCGATACCACACCACGGAAGGTCTGTCCCACCTTGTCCTCCATGAACTTGGTCCTCAGCCAGGCCAACAGATCCCTGTGGGCAGCTTCCGCAGTTTTTTCCGTTTCGCTTATGTGTTCACAGAGGGCCTTTATGTCCCTGGGTGAGTAGGGCTGGCTGTAGCCCAGGATGCCCTTGAGGATCCTGTGCACTTCAAGGTCTGCGTACCGCCTGATGGGGGAGGTGAAGTGAGCGTAATCGTCAAGTGCCAGGGCGAAGTGTCCCTCCGGATCCGGAGAGTAGTGAGCCCGCATCATGGAGCGAAGGATGACAGTGTTCAAAAAACGCTCCCTGCCCGTTCCCCTGGCTTTTTCCAGAACATTCCTGAACGGTCCCGATCTGGCGGCCGATACCGGTACTTGGTAGCCCAGAGAGGCGAGGAGCCCGTTGAGTTCCTTTATGCGATCGGCGGTAGGCTTTTCGTGAACACGGTAGATCCCCCCCGCCCCCGACTCCCGGAGCACCTCTCCCACTATTTCGTTAGCCAGGAGCATACACTCCTCCACGAGACGATGAGAAGTGTACCGGACAGCTCTATATATATTCTCCACATGACCTGTAATGCTTAGAACCACCTCCGGTTCGGGGAGGTCGAAATCGATGCTTTTGCGAAGCCCTCGCCTTTTCGACAGGCGTCCATACGCTTCCTCCAGGAGTTCGAGGCTGCCGAGAACTTTGTTGTGCGCTTCCGGCAGAGGTGCGACACCGGTCAAATGGTCTTCAACCTGACGGTAGGTAAGTCTGGCCTGGCTCTTGATGACGCTTTCGTAGAGGCTGTATTGAATGGGGTTGCCGTCCGGGCCGATGCGCACCTGGCAGGTGAAGGAGAGCTTGTCTTCCCCGGGCCGGAGGCTGCAAAGGCCGTTGGAAAGGCGTTCCGGAAGCATGGGGATGACTGATTCCGGGAAATAGACCGAGTTTCCCCGGTTTCGGGCCTCCTCATCCATAGCCGAATCGGCCTTAACGTAATGGGAGACGTCGGCGATGGATACGTAAAGTTCGATGGCACCGTCCCCGGTGGCTCTGGCAAATAATGCGTCGTCAAAATCTTTCGCCTTGACCCCGTCGATGGTGATGAAGGGAAAGGATCTTAAGTCCTTTCGTCCGATGATATCTTCCTTCGAGGGTTCTTTGGGCAGATTGGAAGCTTCCCCGGTTACCTTCTTTCCGAAACGGTGGGGAAGCTCCTTGGATCGGATCACCGCAAGGGTCTGGGTCTCCAATGTGTTCGGGTCCCCCAGGACCTGTTTCACCTCGCCCCTGCCCAGACGACCCTTTTCGGGGTATGTCGTTATACGAACCACTACAAGCTGGCCTGTTTTTGCCCCTGAACTCATGCCTGGGGGAATCAGGAAAGCCGGTCCGATCCTGTCATCCTGGGGGTGGGCGGTTCCCAGCCCCTCATCCTCTTCGTAATAAGCGACGAGCTCTTTCCTGGCTCTCTTTATGATCCTGATAACCCGGCCGCTGGCCTTTCTGCCCCTGTGTCCCTGGCGTTCAACCCTGACCACCACCGTATCGCTATTCATGGCGCCGCCCAACAGGGAGGCCGCGACCCGAACCTCCTCACCGTCTGTTTCGGGTGTTACGTAACCATCGCCTTGCCCCGTGATCTGAACAGATCCGGTTACCAGGTGAACCTTTGATGGCTGGACGAACCGTCCTCCCTTGATGCGGATAAGTTTCCCGCTTGCCACCAGTCTGTTAAGGGTGTCTCTGAGAGAGCGCCGTTCCGGCTGTGGGATATTCAGCTCCTCTCCCAGTTCGGTAACGGTGAGGGGCCTTGCGGCATCCCCGGACAGGAACTTGACGATCTTTCCCTCATCGAAGGAATATTCCTTTTCCCTTTTCTTCTTATTCTTCACACTTTTTTTTCTGTATATGCTTGACAAGGTTTTCCTCCCTGTTGTAATTAGCTGTGGCTGGCATACTGACAGTCTAGCAAAAGTGATACCAACTTGCCTGCGAGCGCGAAAGTGGCGGAACTGGTAGACGCGCTGGGTTCAGGACCCAGTGGAGG
>JALHUC010000555.1 GCA_022865845.1 bacterium
ATCAGCAAACATCTTGGAAGATACCAAGGGATGCTGAGTGTTTGCCTTTACACTCTACACTCTACACACTACACTTTATCTTCACACTCTTTTCCGGAGGAAAAGCCATGCATCCTATGCCCACGAAGAGCATAAAACACCGTCGCAGCGTTCGCAGTTTTGTCAGTGATACAGTGACGGAGACGGTCATAAAGGACATCCTGGAGTGCGGGAGGCTTGCGCCCACAGCCAGGAACGTTCAGCCATGGCTTATGGGAGCCGTTACCGATCCCGAACTCAGACACCGCATTTCGGACCTTGCCGAATATGGAAAGTTTATCAGGGAAAGCCCGGTGTGTTTCACGGTGTTCGCTCTGGCAGATGAGAAATACTATCTTGAGGACGGCTGCGCCGCCACCATGAACATTATTCTGGCTGCTTCGGCCCACGGTCTTTCAACCTGCTGGGTGGCTGGCGACAAGAAGGACTATGGGCCGGCGGTGGGGGAACTGCTCCATGTCCCGAAGGAGTACACTCTGGTCAGCCTGATTGCCTGCGGATACTCGGATGAAAAACCGAACCCGCCGAAGAAGGAGTTGGGGGAGGTAACGTTCAGGGATAGGTATAAAAACTGAACGCAGAATACAGAACGCAGAACACAGGTGGAAAAGCATGATTTCTGAAAAGACGATAAGAGCGGTCTCGCGCAGAGACGCAGAGATCGCAGGAAAACCAAGAAATACTTAAAGACTTAACCTTGAATAATTTTTTTCTTCTCTGCGTTCCCTGCGTCTCAAGTGAGTCACCCTTTTGGTGTGACGAACGGGCGAGAGGCAGCCTTTAGCGCTTTTTAAATCGTTTATTCCTCAAACAGTTTGATCTTCTCTATGTGCTTAGTAAGGGAGTCATTAATGTACTTACCTGAAGAGTTAAAGAAAAACCCCGAGATCAACATCCCCATAGAGGGCATCAGGGGTTGGAAGGTGGGCGGTACTGAAGGGTTGGTGGTCTTCTTCGAGATCTCTCCGGGCTCGGTCCTGCCCGAGCACTCCCACTGCTATCAGTGGGGCTACGTCATTGACGGGGAGATCGAGCTCACCATCGGGGGGGAGGCGCGGGTTTACCGCAAGGGCGACTCCTATACAATTCCGGAAGGGGTTAGCCATTCAGGGCGTATCGAAAAAGGGTGTCTGGCGATGGATTTCTTTTCAGACCCCAGCCGTTATTAGGGGGTCTGAAAAGAGTGCGAAGGGCGCAGGGTGAAGGGCGAAGTAAAATCCAAACAACTGGGATACCTTTCCCATTGAAAAAATTCAATATCCATATTGTTCTGGTAGGTGTTGCTGTACTTGGAGCGATGGTGCTCTCTAATAGCGCTGTGGCCGATCGGTATCCTTACGACATTGAGTTTTCGGCCAGGCTGGTTACAGCTGCTCTGGAGAGGACGAAGCACAGCGTCACCTACGAAGGGAGTTATAGGAAAATTGCGTACCCGGGCGGTGACGTACCAGATGACATCGGCGTCTGCTCTGATGTTGTTATCCGTGCCTATCGCCAGGTCGGGATCGATCTTCAGAAAGAGGTCCACGAGGACATGAAAGGAAGTTTCAGCCTTTACCCGAAAAACTGGGGGCTGAAAAGAACCGACACGAACATCGATCACAGGAGGGTGCCTAATCTGCAGGTGTTTTTCCGGCGCCATGGTGCAGAGCTTCCGGTATCGAAAGATCCGGGGCATTATCTGCCGGGTGACCTGGTGACCTGGACGGTACAAGGCAGCCTGCCGCACATCGGGATCGTTTCCGATTCGAGAACACTCTTGGGAAAACGTCCGCTCATGGTCCACAACATCGGGAGAGGGCCTGTTCTGGAGGACATGCTGTTTGAATGCCCCATCACGGGGCATTACAGGTATTACGGTCAGGGTCCGTAATTTGTGACTCGTGATTCGAAATTCAAGATTCAAAATTCAAGGTTCAACAAGAAAAGCTGTCTCGCGCCCGTTCGTCACACCAGAATGTGACTCACTAGAGACGCAGGGAACGCAGTTAGAAACTGGTTAGGTCGGGATCAATAACATAAAAAAACCCTGATTTTCCCTGCGACCCCTGCGTCTCTGCGCGAGACTGCTCTTATCGCCTTTTCAGAAAGCATGCTTTCCCTTCTACGCCCTACGTTCCACATTCTGCATTCTACATTCCTGTTCCAGACACCAGACACCAGACACTGCCTTTACCCTTTATCCTTTTCCCTGTAATTTATCCCCATGAAACCCTCCACCAAAGCCTTCTTCAAACTTCACGGCTGGCGTCATCCTTTGAGCTTCCTCCACGGCTACATCTATGGGAGGTGGATCAATACCTACCTCAGTGTCATCACCGGGAAAACGTTCAAACGCCGTAAAAGGAAAGCCGGAGGGTCCCGGTCC
>JALHUC010000556.1 GCA_022865845.1 bacterium
AGGGAGAGGGCGGTGACCCTGGTGGAGATGGCGAAGAAAGCTGACTTCTATTTCCGGGAGCTGGAGTACGAACCGGAGTCCGCAGAAAAGTTCCTCACCCCCGAGATCAACCATCTTATGGGAAAGGCAGGTGCGCTCATAAGCACTATCGAACCCTTCGACCACGAAACTCTCCACACTGAGATCCGCGCGTGGCTGGAGGAGGAGGGGCAGAAGTTAAAAGCCCTCGCCCAGCCGCTTCGAATCGCGCTGACCTACAGGAAGGATAGCCCGGGACTGTTCGAGGTGATGGAAGTGCTTGGAAGAGAGCAGACCGTTGAAAGGATAGCAAAAGCGCAGGGGTGGATCGCGGCAAAGTCGTAAGAGCAGTACCCGGTACCCAGTACCCAGTACCCAGGAAATACCTTTCGACTTGACGACTGAGCGACATGGCGAAAAACAACTGGCGTCATTGCGAGCCCCGTGCGAAGCCGCGGGCGTGGCAATCCCGGTTCCTATTATAAACGGCAAAAGCTTTTAACGCAGGGTCTCGCAGGGCGGCCACTTAAAGGCCTTACCGCCTTTTAAGGAACTGTGCCTTACCCCTGTTTCAGGATTTCCTCCGCGTTCCTTCGCGTACTCTGCGGTTAGTCAGATTTTGAGGTTTATTTACTTAAAATCATCAACACAAAAATCACGATAAAGGACACAAATAGAATCGTCTGGATGGGTGCGAGGATCTTCTGCATGACCGTGAGCCTCTTGATGTACTCGTCCTCCAGAATAGGGTGATCACCGTACCTGACGAAGCCGCGAATCATTCTCGTGGTTTTGAAGCCTAAAATATACCCCGGCTTGCCCAGGCTCTCCCACGCGGGCGTATACCTGTGTTTGAGGTGCATAATAAACATTGCATCGGCTACCATCAGTGGGATGGTGAGTGCTATGAAAAGAAGAAAGTTGAAGAAAAGGTATTTTTCGTACAAGGGCCAACTCCCAGTTGGAGTTCCAGGTTCCATGTTCCAGGTTCCAGGAATACAGCTTTCGGCTGTCAGTTAAAAGTTTTTGATCAGCTCCTGCGTCCTGCGTTCTGTGTCCTGCGTTCTATGTTCTGTGTTATTCCTTCCGCTTTACCGATCACCGATCACCGATTACTGATCACTGATCACCTATTTCCCTTTCGCTACTATCTTCTTCCACGAATCCCGTAGCGGAACAATTCTATTAAATACCGGTTTATCCGTCGTATGGTCTATGGAGTCAGCTATAAAGTAACCGGTGCGCTCGAACTGGAACCGGTCACCGGGCATGGCCTGGGCCAGACTGGGTTCCACCCGGGCACTGACCACATCCATGGAGTGGGGGTTCAGATGCTCGACGAAATCGACATCCTTGTCGGCATCGGGGTTGGCCTCGGTGAAAAGCCTGTCGTAGAGCCGGACCTCGGCCTTAAGAGCATGGGCCGCCGACACCCAGTGGATGGTTCCCTTGACCCTGCGTCCGTCGGGAGCATCCCCGCCCTTCGTTTCAGGATCGTAGGTGCAGTGTACCTCCACTACCTCACCATCTTCATCCTTGACCACGTCCACGCAGGTGACGAAGTAGGCCCAACGAAGGCGTACCTCCCTGCCGGGAGCCAGCCGGAAAAACTTCTTCGGCGGATCCTCCATGAAATCGGCTCGTTCGATATACAGCTCCCGACCGAAGGGCACCTTGCGGGTCCCCATTTTCGGTGGATCATCGGGGAAATAGGGGGCGTCGAAATCCTCACTTTCATCCTCGGGATAATTGACGATCACCAATTTAAGGGGATCGAGAACCCCCATCACCCTGGGTGTCTTTGTGTTCAAGTCATCACGTATGCTGTGCTCAAAAAGAGCAACATCCACGGTGCTGTTGGCTTTGGCCACCCCGATACGTTCACAGAAGTCTCTTATGGCTTCCGGGGTTACGCCTCTGCGGCGTAGGCCCGCGATAGTGGGTAACCGCGGGTCATCCCACCCCGAAACATGACCCCCATCCACAAGTTCCACCAGCTTGCGCTTGCTCATCACCGTATAGTTCAAATTCAGCCTGGCGAACTCTATCTGCCGCGGCTTGGCCGGCGCAGGTACGTTGTCGAGGATCCAGTCGTAAAGTTCCCGATTGTTCTCGAACTCCAGGGTGCACAGGGAGTGGGTGATGTTCTCCATGGCGTCGGACAGGCAGTGCGTAAAATCGTACATGGGGTAGATGCACCAGTCGCTGCCTGTTCGATAGTGAGGGGCGTGGCGGATACGGTACAGGAGAGGATCGCGCATCTTCATATTGGAAGCTGCCATGTCGATCTTGGCCCGCAGGACATGCTCACCATCGGCAAACTCACCTGCCCGCATGCGGCCCAATAGATCCAGGTTCTCCTCCACAGAGCGGTCCCGGTAGGGACTGCCAGTACCAGCCTTTGTCACCGTACCGCGGTACTTGCGGATATCCTCTTCACTAAGGCTGCAAACATAAGCTTTTCCCGACTTGATCAGGTGCACGGCAAAGGCGTACAACTCCTCGAAGTAATCTGATGCATGGAACAGGTGGTCGCCCCAGTCGTAACCGAGCCATTTCACATCCTGTTTAATGGCCTCGATATACTCCGCATCTTCCGTCTCGGGGTTGCTGTCATCGAAACGCAGATGGCAGCGCCCCCCTGGAACCTCGCTGGCAACGCCAAAGTTCAGGGTGATACTCTTGGCGTGGCCGATGTGAAGATAGCCGTTGGGCTCCGGCGGGAACCGTGTTACCACGGTGCTGTGCTTCCCGGAAGCAAGGTCCTCGGCGATGATCTGCCGGATGAAGTCGGTGCCAGGGGGGGGTTTTTCGTTACTCAAAGGAATCCTCCGAAAAAACAATCTCAAATCTCAGATCTCAGATCTCAAATAGTTCTGAGCGTTAATACTTACAACAGGCGAAGGAATGGGGCAAGGGTATAAGCAGTGCTAAGGGATAAGAGATAAGGAAACTGAAAAAAACCGCTTTTCCTATGAAAGCGGCGGGTTTAACCGCAGAGGCCGCGGAGGAACGCAGAGGGGATCGGAATTCAACTTTCCAAAGGCTGGTTTGTTTCTTAAAGCGAAAGCCCGCAATTCCAACATTTTGAAGAATAAAAAGAAAA
>JALHUC010000557.1 GCA_022865845.1 bacterium
ATGCCCAAATAGCCGAGGCGCGCCTCAAAAGCGCGGCCGAAGTTCAGATACACCTCCCCGATAAAGCGGTGAGCGGACAGTTAGTGAAATTCAAGGTTGAAGTGTTCAATGTAGGAGCAGGCCACAATCTGCCCACAAGCCTCACCGAAGTCAGGCAGATGTGGCTGGATGTGACTGTGACAGATCCGAAGGGTGTAACTCTCATGCGCTCCGGAGCCCTGGACGATCACGGTGCCATCGATCCAGAGGCCAATATTTTCAGAGCGGTGGCCGTAGATAAAGATGGAAATGAGACCCACAAGCCATGGGAAATATCCCACTTCTCCGAGGTCCGGGTCATCCCTCCCAAGGGGTCTGACACGAGCACCTTCACCTTCCTACTTCCTGACAAGATCAGGAAGGGAGAACTTACGATCGATGCGGTGCTGCGCTACAGGTCCTTCTCCCAGCACCTGGCTGACCTGCTCCTCGGGGAGGGTAAGGTCGAGGTGCCTGTAGTGGATATGAACAGGTCACAGGCGATGCTGGGGGTTTCGAAAAAATAAAAGAGAAGAGGGAAGGCGGAAGGTGGAATGAGGAAGAAAGGCCCTAAAAAGCTTTGATTCCATCTCCCCTATTCCATATTCTCTTTTCCAGTCTTTTGAGATTTGAGATTTGAGATTTGAGATCTGAGATCTGAGATTTATTTTCCACAAGGAGCCCACAATGAACAAATCGACCATCTGGACAGTCATTCTCATCCTGGTCCTGGCTGTACCCCTCGGCGCTTCCACAAAGATCCTCTCCCCGGGAGATTTCTTTCCGCAGTACAGCTTCAGAACTGACATCAGTTCCGCCGATGCCGCCTATCTGGGTGTTGCAGAGGTGTTCGGTCGCAGTGGAGAGTTTCATGTGGAAGACGTCTGGGGTGAGATCCTGGTCCTGGAGCTGTTCAACAGGTTCTGCTTCGGCTGCCAGCAGGGAGCGCCTCTTTTCAACAGCGTTTACGAGATGGTGGCCTCCGATCCGACCCTGTCCACAAAGGTCCGCTTCCTTGGCATCGGGGTGGGGAATAACATGAAAACCGTCAACGATTTCAGGCGGGAATTCGACGTCCAGTTTCCCCTTGTGCCCGATCCCAAATTCGGGATTCTCAGTGCCCTTGGCAACCCTGGCGGGACTCCATACACGATGATCCTGAAAAAAACCTCCGGAGGGCTGATGCTCATGGCTACCCATTTCGGGGTACTGGATTCGGCGGAAGGGTTTGTTGATGAAATAAGGGAGATCTCCACTGGGGACGCGGAGCAGCTGCTTGCCAACGCTCGGCCGGTGGAGTTGCCGCCATGGTTGGAGAAGGAGCTTGTTCCCCCCATTTCGGAAACTGAAATTGAAGCCCAGGTCTTAAAGAGTATGGAACGAGCCGGCTACGGCTCAGTGGGGCTTTATACTGTCGATCTGCCTGATGGTGACAGGGTATTCATAGGTGAGAGTAATCGGGGTAAGGTCTTTTCCAGGGTCATCAGCCGCCTTCCGGTCTGCGACGTCTGCCATCCGGTTCACTTTATCCTTACTCTGAACACAAGAGGAATAGTTGTGGATTTCGATGCCATCTATGTGACCAAATACTGGAACAAGGA
>JALHUC010000558.1 GCA_022865845.1 bacterium
AAAGTGGGATCCTCAGTGGGGCGCAGGGATATCCCTGGAGGGACGGCCGGGAATCAGGTCCACATTGCAATGGAGGAAGCCCGTGACTGGTTGGCCAAGATCAATTCTGATTAGTTCCCTCGTCATCTGGCTTTTCCTGGCGGCCTGCGGTGTTAAGGGTCCTCCCGCTAACCCTTCCGGACCCTGGGGTCCGATGGAAGATGCTCCGGTAGAAAAGACCCAGCCAGGCAACCAGGCTGATTGACACATCGCAACTGCCTCTGTTAGATTTGCGCACTTCGCATCCGGCTTGGCAAGTTCATTTGAACCATCGAAGCCGGATAATTTTATCACTCATAAAATTTGATGGACTAGCAAAATATCCGTCAATCCCTCGAAGAGACTTTTTACGATGTCACCAAAGTAAGGGCTGTAATACATGAATTTCTTTGAATACAAAGGCCGGGAACTGTACTGCGAGGATGTACCTGTTGAGCAGATAGCTGAGGAGGTTGGGACCCCATTTTACCTTTACAGCGCCTCTACGATCGAGAGGCATTTTAAGGTATTTACCGAGGCTTTCTCCCAGCGTGACCACATCGTCTGCTATTCGGTAAAGGCAAACTCGAATCTGGCGGTACTCAGACTGCTCGCCGACATGGGAGCTGGAGCGGATATCGTTTCCGGCGGGGAACTTTTCAGAGCTCTGCGCGCCGGTATCCCGGCAGACAAGATCGTCTTCTCCGGTGTGGGCAAGAGAGTCGACGAGATACGTAGTGCCCTTGAGGCCGAAATACTCATGTTCAACGTGGAGTCCAGGGACGAACTCCTCGCCATAAACGAGACTGGCCGGACAATGGGTAAAAGAGCGCCTGTAGCCCTCAGGGTAAACCCCGACGTGGATCCAAAGACCCACCCCTACATCTCCACCGGGATGAAAAAAAACAAGTTTGGTATCCCCATATCAGAGGCACTGTCCATCTATCGGGAAGCGGCGGATCTGGACTGGATCGAGGTGTTGGGAGTGGATTGCCACATCGGTTCCCAACTTACAACCTCCGAACCGTTCGCTGAGGCGGTTGCCAAGCTTATGGCTCTGGTTAACGAACTGGAAGCCGGGGGAATGTCCATAAGGTTCTTCGACGTAGGTGGTGGACTTGGTATCGTTTACGACGATGAGTCTCCGCCATTACCTGACAACTACGCCAAAGCCATCGTCGACGCTCTGGGGACTGGCGAAAGAACCCTGATACTGGAACCGGGACGGGTTATTGTAGGCAATGCCGGCATCCTGGTAACAAGAACCCTGTATAATAAAAAAGGGGCCACCAAGAATTTTATCATTGTGGATGCGGGCATGAACGACCTCATACGCCCGAGCCTGTATGATGCCTACCAGGAGGTCATTCCGGTCGTTAAAAATGACAGGGAGGAGATATTAGCGGATGTGGTGGGGCCCATTTGCGAATCCTCGGACTTCCTGGCCCGGGACCACAAGCTCCCGGTAATGGCTGCGGGAGAGCTGCTGGCGGTGATGAGCGCCGGAGCATACGGCTTTCCCATGGCCTCACAGTACAACTCCAGGCCGCGGGTCGCAGAGGTGATGGTCAAGGGCAACCGCTACCAGGTGATCCGGGATCGGGAAACATATGAGGATCTGGTTAAGGGGGAAAGGTTTTTTAAGCCCAAAGGCCAAAGACCAAAGGCCAAAGAAAAACAATAGTTACAATCGGAACAGACATTCATAACACTTTGGGCTTTGGACCTTGGACTTTGGACTCGAGCGAATGGGATCGGAAACTTCGGCCCCATCGCTACTAAATGGAGGCACAGTGAAGTTTCCGATCCCGTTCGCGAAGATGAGCGGAACAGGCAACGACTTCATCATCATCGACAACCGCGACAAGATCGTGGCTGATGATGAGATGAAAAACCTCGCTGTCCAGGCGTGCAGAAGAGGACAATCCGTGGGAGCGGACGGTCTCCTCCTCATCGAGGATGACGAAGAGCACGATTTTGCCTGGAGGTTCTTCAACTCGGACGGCAGCGAAGCCGAGATGTGCGGCAACGCGGCAAGGTGTGCCGCACGTCTGGCATATCTGGACGGTATCGCCGGCACCCAATCCGTGTTCAGGACTATCGCCGGACCGATCCGGGCATCGGTTGACGGATCTGTTGTCCGGGTACAGCTCACCAAGCCCCACAGCCTGGATCCGGAGTTTACTCTTAAGCTGAAGGACGACAAGGTGTATGCAGCCGGGTTCGTGGACACGGGAGTTCCCCATACGGTCATTATTCTGGAGGACAGTAACCTCGAATCAGCCGCTGTGGAGGATCTCGGAAGAGAGATCCGGTTTCACCCGCGGTTCGCACCCGCCGGAACCAACGTGAACTTTGTTCAGATCACCGATTCAGCGAATATCCAGGTCAGGACCTACGAGAGGGGTGTTGAAGCCGAGACCCTGGCCTGCGGGACAGGGGTCGTCGCTTCAGTCATCATTACAACCGCACGGGGCCTAACCTCCCCCCATGTTCTGGCAAAAACCAGGGGTGGGGACATATTGGGGGTTTACCTTGACGGTTCAGATCAAGATTTCGTGGACGTCAGCCTTGAGGGAGAGGCGTCCCTCGTTTATCGGGCTCAGCTCACTGAAGAAACAATCCGGGGAGGTTAACATGTTCAAAGGAGCGTTCACTGCCTTAGTCACGCCGTTTTCGGACGGTCAGATCGATACCCAGGCACTGAGGGACCACGTGGATTTTCAGATCGAAAAGGGCATCGGCGGACTTGTGCCCTGCGGAACCACCGGCGAGGCTTCCACCCTGAGCCACGATGAGCACATCGAAGTTGTCCGCATCACTGTGGAGCACGCTGCAGGCAGAGTACCGGTCATCGCCGGGTCCGGGTCCAATTCCACCGCTGAAGCGCTGGAATTAACAAAAAGGGTGAAAGAAACAGGGGCAAACGCGTGCCTCATGATCACCCCTTATTACAACAAGCCCACTCAGGAAGGGCTATTTCAACATTTTTCCACCATTGCCGAAAAGGTGGACATCCCAATCATCCTGTATAACGTACCCGGCAGAACGGGAATCAATATGCTTCCGGACACTGTTGCGCGCCTCGCAGCAGTTCCCAATATTGTGGGCCTTAAGGACGCTGCTGCCGACCTGAAGCAAACCAGCTACACCCGCCAGCTGGTTCCAGATGACTTTGTCATTCTGTCAGGGGAAGACACGCTGGTCTACCCTCTCATGGCAATAGGTGCGAGCGGAGTTATCTCGGTCACCTCGAACATCCTTCCGGGTGAGATGGCCGAACTGTGCCGGAGATTCCTGGAGGGCAACATGGCGGGAGCCGCAGAGCTTCATCACCGGCTCCTGCCGATGTGCGATGCCCTGTTCGTCGAAACCAGCCCCATCCCCGTCAAAGCTGCTCTGGCCATGATGGGACGTATCAAGAACGAACTTCGGCTGCCCCTGGTTCCCATATCGGACAAGGGTGCCGAGACGGTTCGAACAGCTATCACTGATTTCGGACTGATATAAGGATAAGGTAGAACGCAGGAGAAACCTTTCGACGGGACGACGGAGCGACTTAGCGAAGAAAATCCGGAGCCGGGGGAGTAAAATGATAAAGGTAGCTGTCGCTGGTGCTTGCGGGAGAATGGGTAACGCTATCATTCAGGCTATTGGGGCCACCGAGGGTGTGGAATTATCAGGAGCACTCGAGCATGAGGAGCACCCTCTTATAGGGCAGGAGATCAGCCTGCCGAATGAATCACCTGTTACGATAGTTTCAGACCCGAAAAGCCTCTCCAGGGACCTGGACGTTCTTATCGACTTCACCAATCCCGAGGCCAGTTTAGGCAACCTGGAAGCCTGTGCCGAACTGGGCATCTGCGCGGTCATAGGAACGACAGGATTAGGGGAAGAGCAGAAAGAAGCTCTTCGGATGTTCGCACTCCGGACCCCCACCGTGTTTTCCCCCAACATGAGCGTCGGGGTAAATGTCCTCTTCAAACTTGCCGCCATGGCGGCTACGGCTCTCGGAGACGATTACGATGTGGAGATCGTGGAGGCCCACCACCGCATGAAGAAAGACGCTCCCAGTGGAACCGCCCTGGGCCTGGCCGAGGTTGTGGCCCAAGCCCTTGGACGGAACCTTGCCGACCACGCGGTCTACTCAAGACAGGGAATGATCGGTGAGCGCACGTCAAAGGAGATCGGTATCCAGACCATCCGTGCGGGGGATATTGTCGGGGAACACACCCTTCTTTTTGCCGGGCCGGGTGAACGCATCGAGCTGACCCATCGCGCCCACAGCAGGGACAACTTCGCCCGGGGCGCTATCCGCGCCGCCCTTTGGATCGTGGGTAAGGAACCGGGCCTGTATTCCATGGCCGACGTCCTTGGATTAAAATAAGTCCAATGTCCAATGTCCAATGTCCAAAGACCAAAGAAATCGACTTTTCCTGATAGTCATGCTGTCAGGCCTACAAGCTAACAACTTTGGGCCTTGGCCTTTGGCCTTTGGGCTCATGCTGAAAGGAGCACCATGAAGATCCGACAAGCTGACCGCCTCAAGGCTCTCCCTCCCTATCTCTTTGCCGAGATTGACCGCATGAAGGCAGAAGTGGCGGCCAAGGGGATCGATATTATCAGCCTTGGTATCGGGGATCCGGATCTCCCCACCTTGCCCAACATAATCGATAGACTGAAGAAAGCCGTGGACAACCCGATCCATCACCGATACCCGAGCTATGAGGGAATGCCGAGCTTCCGGGAAGCGGTCGCCCAGTGGTACGGGGACCGGTTCGGCGTTGACCTGGACCCGGTCGGGGAGGTTGTATCCCTCATCGGGTCTAAAGAGGGGATCGCCCACGCTCCCCTCGCCTTCGTCAACCCGGGAGACGTCGTCCTGTGTCCCGACCCAGGTTACCCGGTGTACAGCATCGGCACCATGTTCGCGGGAGGGGAAGCCTACCTCATGCCTCTTTTAGAGGAGAACCTCTTCCTGCCTGATCTTTCAACCATCCCGGCTGAAATACTGGACAGGGCCAAGCTGATGTTTTTAAACTACCCCAACAACCCCACATCCGCTGGGGCTACCAGGGAGTTCTTCGAGAAGGTCGTCGCCTTTGCCAGAGAGAACAATATCCTCGTGTGTCACGACGCGGCCTATTCGGAAGTTTACTATGATGGAGAGCTTCCCATGAGCTTTCTTGAGATCCCCGGTGCCGACGAGGTGGGGATCGAATTCCACTCCCTTTCCAAGACCTACAACATGACCGGTTGGCGCATCGGGTGGGTATGCGGTAACCAGGATGCTATCGGTGCCATCGGCAAGATCAAGACGAATATCGACTCTGGCATCTTCCAGGCGATCCAGGAGGCTGGTATTGAAGCTCTCCAGGGTGATCAGGAACCGGTGGAGGAACTCAGGAAGATCTACCAGTCAAGGCGTGACCTTGCATGCGGTTATCTTTCAAAGAGCGGTTTCTCCTTCATGGTCCCCAAAGCCACATTCTATCTCTGGGTGCGAACCCCCGAGGGCCTGTCCTCCGCCCAGTTTGTCGGGAGGATTCTGCAGGAGACCGGGGTGGTCCTGACTCCTGGCAACGGGTTCGGGGCGTACGGAGAGGGCTATTTCCGAATCTCCCTCACGGTGAACGAGGATCGGCTTCAGGAAGCACTTGACCGCATCGGAGCTGTAAGCTGGTAGTATGGGGATAAAGACCGCCTATATCGGTCTGGGAAGCAACCTTGGTGACAGGGTCCTGGCCCTTGATAGGGCTGTGAATAAGCTGAAAACAGTTGAGGATACCCGGTATATCGCTCTGTCTGGCCTTTACGAAACATCGCCTGTGGGTGTGGAGGGAGGACAGTTCCTCAACGCCGTTGCCGCGATGGAAACCGGGTTGGGACCCGAAGAGCTCCTGAGAACGCTACTAGGCATTGAAACAGCCATGGGCAGAGTTCGGGGACAGGAAATGGACGGATGGAGGAATATAGACCTTGACCTTCTGCTTCTCGGAAATACCACAGTAGAAGAAAAAAACATTATCGTTCCTCACCCACGCATGCTCCACCGAAGGTTCGTCATGGAACCACTTGCCGAACTGGCGCCCGACCTGAAAATATCGCTCTCCGGAATAACCGCTTCTGAGGCAGCTTCAGACCTGGCTATCCAGCATCCAGAGCAGATAATAAGACGGTTGGGAACGTTGGAGGAACTTAATAAATTACGGATTGAGGATTGAGGATTAATGTCATTAATTCTCAATTCGGGACCCGGAACTCGGAACTTTTTCTTCTGTTGTCAATCGCCCAATGTAGTCTTATAATTATGGACCGGTAATGGCAGATAAAAAGTACATCGTTGTAGAGGGACCCATCGGGGTCGGCAAGACGAGCATGGTTCAGATGCTTGGTGAAGAGTTCGCGTCCAGGGTGGTCCTGGAAAAAGCAGCGGAAAACCCATTTCTTCCCAAGTTCTATACGAACCCTTCGGGCTTTGCCTTCCAGACCCAGATGTTTTTCCTTCTGAGCAGGTACCAGCAGCTGCGCGAACTGGCTCAGCAGGAACTCTTCAGCCAGAGTATTATCTGTGATTACCTGTTCGCCAAAGACAGGATCTTTGCATCGGTCAACCTTGATGAGGACGAACTGGTACTTTACCAGCAGATCTACTCACTGCTGGACCAGAGAATCCCGAAACCGGACCTCGTCATTTATCTCCAGTCGCCAACGGAGGTACTTCAGCAGCGTATCCGAATGAGAGGCCGGAGTTACGAGAGAGAGATAAGCCGG
>JALHUC010000559.1 GCA_022865845.1 bacterium
ATCCAGTCCGGGCTTGACAACGATAAGGTCAAGGAGTCGATCCTCGAAAATGAGGAACACTTGAGGAAGACGGCTACTGAGACCATCAAGCTTCTGTACATCATCACGGCTATCGGGGAAAAAGAGGAGATCGCCGCCAGTGAGGAAGAGATCTATGGCGTGGTGAAGGGGATGGCTTCCCGAATGGGCAAAAACGCCGATGAGCTGGTAGCGGAATACAGTAAAGAAGGGACCCTGAGCGAAGTCGGGTTCAATGTCGTCAGGGAAAAGGTTTTTGCTATGGTTCTGGACAACGCGACCATAAAGGAAGTGGGAGCGGAGACGGAGAAACCGGCCAAGGCGAAAAGTAAGAAGAAAGAAAAGTAGATAATTAAATTTGACACGGAGACACGGAGACGCGGGGACACGGAGAGGAATGACTCAGTGCACTAGTGCACTGGTGCACATGTGCACTTTGAAACTTATGTGGAGAATATTATGAATCTTATACCTATGGTAATAGAACAATCAGGACGCGGCGAACGAGCCTACGATATATATTCCCGGCTCCTCAAGGACAGGATCCTCTTCATGGGGACCGCGATCGATGACCAGGTATCCAACCTGCTCATCGCCCAACTTCTCTATCTCGAGTCTGAAGGGCCTGAGAAAGATATCCACCTGTATATAAACAGTCCGGGTGGTTCTGTATCGGCTGGCCTTGCGATATACGATACCCTGCGTTACATTAAACCCGAAATCGAGACAATCTGCATCGGGCAGGCTGCCAGTATGGCGGCGCTGATACTCTCGGCGGGAACAAAGGGCAAGCGGTTGGCCCTCCCCCACTCGAGGATAATGATCCATCAGCCCATGGGCGGATTCTCGGGACAGGCCTCGGATATTGATATCCACGCGAAGGAAATCTTGAGGCTCAAAGAGGAACTTAACAGGATCCTGTCCGATAACACTGGTCAGCCCATGGACAGGATCGAGAACGATACCGACCGGGATTTCTTCATGTCCGGTGAGCAGGCCGTTGAATACGGTATTGTGGACAGAATTATTTCCACCAGGCTCACCGAAAATAAGGAATAACCAACAGGGAGACCAGATGAGCGATACCAGAAATAAAGATGCCGGAATCCTGAGGTGCTCCTTCTGTGGCAAGACGCAGGACGAGGTTCGCAAACTCATTGCGGGCCCTACAGTCTATATCTGTAATGAGTGTGTTGATCTGTGTACTGACATTATCGCTGAGGAGTGGGACCGGGAGGAGAGCGAACGTATTTCCAGCGGCCTTCTCAAACCGGACCAGTTAAAGGCCGCTTTAGACGAATACGTCATCGGACAGGAACGGGCCAAAAAAGTCCTCGCTGTGGCTGTGTACAATCACTACAAAAGGATCGAGTCGACCCAGGAGGATGTGGAACTCCAAAAGAGTAATGTTTTCCTCATCGGACCCACAGGGACAGGCAAGACTCTCCTGGCACAGACGCTGGCGCGTATTATCAACGTCCCCTTTGCCATAGTGGATGCCACTACACTCACCGAGGCAGGATACGTCGGCGAGGATGTGGAGAACATCATTTTGCGGTTGCTCCAGAACGCCGATTACGATGTTGCCCGGGCCGAGAAAGGGATCGTATACATCGATGAGATCGACAAGATTGCCCGCAAGAGTGACAATCCATCCATCACCAGGGACGTTTCCGGTGAGGGTGTCCAACAGGCTCTCCTGAAGGTCATCGAGGGAACCATCGCCAACGTTCCGCCCCAGGGCGGACGTAAGCACCCCCAGCAGGAGTTCATCGCCGTTGACACTAATGATATCCTGTTTATCTGCGGCGGAGCGTTCGTCGGGCTGGACGATGTCATCGGGCAGAGAGTCGGGGCGAAGAACCTTGGTTTTGGCGCCGAGATTAAATCGGAAAAGGAAAAGAACATCGGGGAGATCCTGGGAAAGATGCAGCCGGAAGACCTGATCAAATACGGTATGATCCCGGAGTTTGTTGGGCGGGTACCGGTGGTGGCGACTCTCCACGACCTTGACAAGGACGCCCTTGTCAAGATCCTTACGCAACCGAAAAATGCACTGGTCAAGCAGTACCAGAAATTCTTCGAGTTCGAGGACACGAACCTGAAGTTCACCGATGGCGCCCTGGACTCCGTATCCATTGAAGCGATCAAACGAAAGTCCGGCGCACGCGGACTTCGGGCCATCCTCGAAGAGGTCATGCTCGATATTATGTACGATCTGCCCTCCCAGCCTAACGTCAGGGAGTGCATCATTAACGAAGAAGTCGTTTAACATAGGACAGATCCTATCCTGCTTTACGAGTCGGGTGATAGTGAGGGAGAAGGGGAGAAGGAGAAGGAGAAAAAAGTCTCCTGAGTACCAGGGTCCTTCGGATGCCCGTACACGTCAAAAATAGTTTCCTGCCGCCCGGACTTGAATGACCGGGCAGGCGATCGGAGTGTGATAAATCATGTCAGAAGGCAATGATAATATTTTAACCACGGAGTCCCTGCCGGTTCTGCCGCTGAGGGATATCGTCGTGTTCCCACATATGATAGTACCTCTATTCGTGGGCCGGGATAAATCCATCCGGGCTCTGGAAGAGGCCATGGCGGCGGACAAGAACATTCTTCTGGTTGCCCAGAAAGATGCTCAGATCGATGATCCTGAGCCGGATGAGATCAACGCTGTTGGTACCCATTCCACGATCCTGCAGATGCTGCGGCTGCCTGATGGAACCGTTAAAGTTCTCGTCGAAGGGCAGAAAAGGGTGCGGCTTGCACAGTACACCATTATGGATGACTACCTATCCGCCGCCTACGAGGACATTGATAGTCCCATTCCCCTTTCTGCCGAGCTGGAAGCCATGATGCGCAGCATTATCGACCGGCTGGAAAGATATGCCAAACTCAACAAGAAGGTTCCACAAGAGGTTCTGGCCACCGTTTCCACTATCAACGAGCCTGGGAAATTCGCCGACACAGTGGCGGCACACCTCATCATCAAAATGGAGGACAAGCAGGATATCCTCGAAACCATCGAAGTAGCTCCGAGACTTGAGACGGTCCTCCAGATATTGGAATCGGAGATAGAGATCCTCCAGATCGAGCGAAAGATTCGAAGCAGGGTTAAACGCCAGATGGAGAGGACGCAGAAGGAGTATTACCTTAACGAACAGATGCGGGCCATCCAGAAAGAGCTCGGGGAGAAGGACGAGACCAAGGCCGAGCTGCAGGAACTGGAAGAGACGATCAAGAAGGTCGGGATGCCTGAGGATGTTCACGAGAAGGCAATGAAAGAGCTTCGCCGGCTCAAGATGATGGCTCCCATGGCTGCGGAGGCCACAGTTGTCCGCAATTACATAGATTGGCTGATATCAGTCCCCTGGGACAAATACACCGAAGACAAAAAGGACATCCTTGAGGCGGAAAAGATCCTGGATGAGGATCATTACGGACTCCAGAAAGTGAAGGAAAGGATTCTCGAATACCTCGCGGTTCATCAGCTGGTGGGCCAGCTGAAGGGTCCCATACTGTGCTTCGTGGGCCCTCCCGGTGTTGGGAAGACGTCCCTCGCCAAGTCAATTGCCAGGTCTATTGGCCGGAACTTCGTGCGGCTGTCTTTAGGCGGAGTCCGTGACGAGGCCGAGATCCGCGGGCACAGGCGGACCTATATTGGAGCCCTTCCGGGCAGGATCCTTCAGTCCATGAAACGGGCTGAGAGCCTGAACCCTGTTTTCCTCCTGGACGAGGTTGACAAGATGAGCATGGACTTCAGAGGGGATCCCTCTTCGGCACTGCTCGAGGTCCTCGACCCGGAGCAGAACGGGGCCTTCTCCGACCATTACCTCGAGGTGGATTACGACCTCTCCAAGGTGATGTTCATCACAACTGCCAACTCACTGGATCCCATCCCGGCGCCCCTGAGGGACCGCATGGAGATCATCCGGATAGCCGGCTACACTGAGCCTGACAAGCTCAACATTGCCAAGAGTTTCCTTGTGGAAAAACAGATGGCGGTCAACGGTCTTACCGAGGGCAACGTCAGTTTCACCGATAAAGGGATCCTGGAGATCATCCGCGGATACACGCGGGAGAGCGGTGTCAGAAGCCTTGAGAGAGAACTGGCATCCGTATGCCGTAAGGTGGCTCGTGAAGTTGTCAAGGGAAAGGAAAAATACAAGCGAATAACAATATCCCCCAAAGTGGTGGGAGAGTTCCTGGGTGTCCCCAAGTTCAAGCACGGGATTATCGAGGAGAAGGACCGGATTGGCCTGACAACCGGCCTTGCCTGGACCGAGGTTGGAGGAGAGATTCTTCAGACTGAAGTGACCATACTGGAGGGTAAGGGGAACCTGATCCTCACCGGTAAGCTGGGGGAGGTCATGCAGGAATCGGCTCGGGCAGCTCTCAGTTATGTCAGGTCCAGGGCGGAAGAACTTGGTTTGCCACGGGATTTCTACCAGAAGGTGGATATTCACATTCACGTGCCTGAGGGAGCGATTCCCAAAGACGGCCCGTCCGCCGGTATCACTCTAGCCACATCCCTGGCTTCGGCTCTGACGGGAAGGCCGGTCAGACACGATATTGCCATGACGGGTGAGATTACCTTGAGAGGCCGGGTACTTAAGATAGGCGGGCTCAAGGAGAAGCTTCTGGCAGCCAACCGCGGCGGAGTCTCCCATGTGATCATTCCCATGGAGAACGAGATGGACATAAAGGAGGTTCCCAAGGAGATTCTTAAGGGACTCAGCATCCATCCGGTGGAGAACGTCGATGAAGTGCTTGCCATGGCTCTGTGTGAGGCTAGGGAAGAGCAGCCGATCCCCGCGCTGCGGCCTCTTGAAACCGATTCTACCGGCGCCGTTACGACAAAGGTGGATCCTGTTCAAACGCATTGACTTATTGTTCCAGGTTCCAAGTTTCAGGTTCCAGGCAAAATCCTGGACACTGGACATTAGGCACCAGAAACTAAACAATAGTTGACAGCAGTACCCAAGAAGAATATAAGTTATTCCCTGTCGGGCGGTTAGCTCAGTTGGGAGAGCATCGGCCTTACAAGCCGGGGGTCACAAGTTCAAGCCTTGTACCGCCCACCAGTTCTCTGAAAACACGTTGAAGA
>JALHUC010000560.1 GCA_022865845.1 bacterium
AGTGAAGAGTAGCGTGTGAAAGGTAATGTCTAAAGGGTAAAGAATAAAGAGAACCAGGGGAAAACCGGAACGTAAATATCCATTCGAAGCCCAGCTATTTGAGATATTTTCCAGCAGGTAGATCCTGGACCGAAGGAATATTTCGAAATATTACCGACTGCCGCAAAAGTATCGGTGGGAAGGTTCGTTGTGTGTCTGGCCTATCGCCTGTGCGGACGGAATTTTACTCCCTCACCTTTCGCTGACCTGTGCACTTACATCCTCTTTCCCTGACTTTCTACTATTGGTTTTTCTTCTTCCAGACATATGGAAAATAGATATATATTAGTGTGAAGTGGCAGCTGCGGTTGGAAAGGATCCATGCGGTTGGAGTTTGGGAAAGTCCCGCAGATTGAGGAGGCACAAAATGGCTGAGCAGGGGAAAGTTGAAAGACGAACCGCTGGGGATGACAGGCGCAACAGTAAGATGGACCAACGCCAGTTCATCGATATCGGTTGGATGATGGAAGATGAGAGAAGGGTCTCCCCCACGGACCGCAGGCTGGGTTCGAAAGACCGGAGAAAGTAAAGATAGAACGCAGAACACAGAACGCAGCAGTAGATCAAAGGCTGGAACTGCAGGATTCTTCGACTGAGCGACGGAGCGACTTGGCGAAAAAACGGGATCAAGATCTGTTTGAACACCGTGCGTTCATCCTCTTCATATGGATGAACTAATACTTCTACTTAGACTTAGGCTCAGCCTGCCGGTTCCTGCTTCTATTTCCACTTCCACTTCTGCTCCTCCCTTTCTTTTCATCTATACTTGATCTATGGATTCCCAGATATCTCCTATTGCACTTTTCAACCTGGTGGCTGTCCTGTCCAAGGCAATGGACCTGGTAAGTCCCCTGGTTGTGGATCACCACAAGCGTACAGCCTGGTTCGCGGTCCACCTGGCGGAGGAGATGGGTTTAAGAGGAAAATGGATAAACGAGATCCTTTTTTCCGCCCTTCTCCACGACATAGGAGCTTTCTCTCTCCAGGAGCGCCTTGATACACTTCAATTCGAGTTCGAGAACCCTCACCATCACGCCTGCCTTGGTTACAGCCTGCTCAAGGACGTGGAATTTTTCAGCCAGGAGGCGAAGATCATTCTCGCCCACCACACCTGGTGGAAACCTGAACACGATAATGATGTCGGCGGTGAACGGGTCCCCCTGGCCAGTCACGTGCTCCATCTCGCTGACAGGGTCGCTATCCTTCTGGGGGAGGATGGTCATGTTCCTGACAGGATCGAGGAGGTACTGGGTCCGATCAAGGCAAGAAAGGGGACCGTCTTCATGCCAAGGGCCGTTGACGCCCTTCTGGGTGCGGCCCATAAAGAGGAGTTCTGGTTGGGTGCCATGCAGCCCGACGTGGAGGATCAACTGCGTCTGAAGGTCGATCCCAGGTTTCTGGAAATGGGACCCATTGATCTTGAACCGGTGGCCCGTACCTTTGCCCGGATCATCGATTACCGAAGCCATTTCACGGCGACACACTCTGCAGCGGTTGCCTATATCGCTGAGGTCCTGGCAAGGTATCTGGGGTTTTCCGAAAATAACTGTAAAACCATGAAGGTCGCCGGTTATCTCCACGATCTGGGTAAGATCGCCATCCCCACCGAGATCCTGGAAAAGGCGGGACGTCTGGACACGGGAGAATATCACCGGGTTCAGGATCACGTGGTACACACAAGGAACCTTCTGGAAAAAGTTCCTGAGCTCGGCTACGGGATACGCTGGGCATCTGAGCACCACGAGAGGCTCAACGGCAGCGGATACCCGGAGCACTCCGAGGGAGGAGAGATCGCTTTCGGTTCCCGGGTTCTGGCCATGGCCGATGTCTTCGCAGCGGTCACCGAAGACAGGCCCTACCGAAAGGGTGTTGACCGGGCGAAGGCTCTTCGCTTACTCGGCCGCTTGACAAAGGAGGGGTATCTGGATTCCGAGATCTTCCAGGTTGTTAAAGATAATTTCGATGAATTGAGCCGGGTACGGACCACCGCCCAGGCAGATAGCCTTGAGGACCACAGGTCGCGCATGGAATGCTTCGAAGAAATGCAGGTAGAATTCTGAAAGCCCAGGAAATAGGATCTAGTACCCAGTACCCAGTACCCAGTACCCAGGAAAACCCTGTATCGGAGTGTTGGGGTACCGGAGTATCGGGGGAAACCCTAAACCCGGAAACTATAGCCCATAGCTTTCCTTTACTTCCCCTTCCTCAGGCTGGGGAAGTGGAAAGCTTTGCCCCCTCCAAACGGTAGTGGGCCGGGTGAACTTACCGAACGCAGATCCTCGATGGTGTAATAGGCCTGGGGGTTGGTCGATTTGATCAACTTCACCATCGTGGGCAGCGTGTTGCGCTTAAGTATTGTGAAGAGGATCTTGACAGGCCCCCGGCCACCCTCAGCATCCACTGAGGTGACGACAAAGTTCGCCTTCCGGAGGTTCTCTTCCAGTGCGGTTCCATCCCTCTGAGTGATTATCCGGACAACGAGATATCCCAAGGCTACCCAACGCTCGATTGTGACCCCTATGTAAGTTCCTACGGCGAAACCGCTTGCGTAAGCCACGTAATTGATCCAGCTGTCGAGGTTGTTCATAATCTGGCCTAAGGCGAACAGCCAGACGAGTATCTCGAAAAATCCGGCGCAGGCTGCGATGAAACGAAAGCCCCTTGAAACGAAGATAATACGCATCGTGCCGATGGTGACATCGGTGATCCTTGCGAGAAATATGAGCAGTGGAAGGATCACGAGGGAAAATAACTGTGAGTCGAAGAAAGCGGCATCTGCCATTAAGGGTTCCTTTTGGGAAGTGAAGTTTCAGATATCGTCTCCCTAACATAAAAAAAGGTTTGGGGAGAAAGGAGCAATGAAATGCACTGATTTTTTAATGCTATAATGTTTTAGATCAGGACCTGGACCTGCCCAGGACTATTACTTCTACTTATAATTATACACTTTCTTTTCCCGGAGGTAACTATGGACCAGAGAAAACTTGGTACGCAGGGACTCGTTGTATCCGCCATGGGTCTTGGCTGCATGGGCATGTCGGAATTTTACGGCCACGCGGATGAGCAGCAATCCACAGCCACCATACACCGTTCCCTGGAACTCGGGATCAATTTTCTGGACACCTCGGACATGTACGGCAGTGGGCATAACGAGAAACTTCTGGGCAAAGCCGTAGCAGGTAGGCGCAGCGAGTTCGTCATAGCCACCAAGTTCGGTGTTCTGCGGGGCGATGACGGTTCCTTCACCGGTGTCTCGGGAAGGCCCGATTATGTGCGCACCGCCTGCGAGGGGAGCCTTCAGCGGCTTGGGGTTGATCACATCGATCTTTATTACCAGCACAGAGTGGACAAGGAGGTCCCCATAGAGGATACGGTGGGGGAAATGTCCCGTCTGGTGGAAGAGGGCAAGGTGATCTATCTGGGGATGAGCGAGGCCGGGCCGGAAACGCTCCGGCGTGCATCCGGCATTCATCCCATCTCGGCGCTTCAGACCGAATACTCCCTCTGGACCCGTGACCCTGAGGAGAAGATCCTGCCCGTCTGCCGGGAGCTTGGGATCGGGTTTGTGCCCTACAGCCCCCTCGGCAGGGCCTTTCTTGCAGGTAAGATCACTGACCAGGAAGAGTATGCGAAGGAGGGCGATGCCCGCAGCGCGCGTTTCCCAAGATTCCAGGGGGAGAATTTCGACAAGAACATGGAACTGGTCGTTAAGCTGAAGTCGATTGCCCAGAAAAAAGGATGCACTCCCGGTCAGCTGGCGTTGGCCTGGGTCCTGGCCCAGGGGGCGGATATGGCTCCCATTCCGGGTACGACAAAGATCAAACATCTCGAGGAGAACGCGGCGGCGGCCGATATCGTTCTGTCAGTGGAAGAACTGAAGGAGTTGGCTGACCTCTTCCCGCTCGGCGCTGCTGCAGGGGACCGGTATTTCGAACATGGGATGATGATGATTGATAATTGAAGACATGCACGTAGTGCCAGGACCAGGACTACGACCAGGACCAGGGCTAGTCATAACGGTTTGAGGGTTTAAAAATAGATTCCGATCTGCTCAAATGGCTGGCGGGAATTATTCTGGTGCTCAGGATAGTTCTGGGGTTCCCTGTGTCAGCAAAAGGGTGGAGGAGGTGGATGGGGGAAAAACGGAATGTCGAAGGAGGAAGGAGGAAGGAGGAATAAAGTGCCCTGGTCTTCATCCTTCCCTATTCCTCTTCTATTTCCTCCTCCAGCACAAACAGCAGCTGTCCTTCGATCACAGAGTCGTTTAGCTGAATACAGATCTCTGCAATGCGCCCTGTAAGGGTAGCCGCGATGACGTTCTCCATTTTCATGGCTTCGATGTTAGCTATTTCCTCCCCCTCGTGAACGACATCTCCCACGGCCAGGTCCCCCCGTTTGGGGTTCCCGAGCCGCCAGATCGATCCGGTGATGGGTGATCCCACCTCGTTAGCTGCCCTGGCCATGCGGATCTCGGTTTTGACCGCCCGTGGGGTCTCAACAGTAAATACCCTTGTCTGATTGTTGATCCTGAGGACCACGGAGATGTATCCTTCATGCTCCTCCCCCACGGAAACCATCTCTACGGTGTGGGGTTTGTTCATCATGGTAAAGTCCACCGTGTCTCCGGGTTTGGCCAGGCCAGAGTGCCAGACGCTGGTAGGCAGCACAATGGAGGCTTCACCGTACTCCTCCCGGAAGTGGATCATATCCACCGTGTCCTTGGGGTGCATGAGGTAGAGGATGAACTCCTCCTCGGTGGGTTCCCACTCCAGCTTTGCCGCCAGGTCCGCACGCAACGCATCGAGGTCTTCGTCCCGGGTCGAGTCCAGGGGGGAAGCGTCGCTCCTCTTGGCCAATTGTTCCTTCCACCGGTCGCCGAAGGCGCTCTCGTATACCCAATCGGCGGGCCACCCCGCAGGGAGTTTCCCGTACCTGCCCAAGATGAGGTTCTTGAAGTCTCCCGGGGCCGTGGTGAAGAACTCCATGAGCTCGGTTTTCTCATCCGGATACAGTCTATCCAGATCCTGATCCACCTCTTCCGTGAACTTCGTGAGCAGAGCGATGAGGCTGTTGACACCGGCGAGGCCGAACTCTTTGGCATACCGGTTCACGGTGCCGCTGCAGGTGACCCAGGTCATCTGGGACCCCGGGGTTACATCGAAATAATGCACAATGCGGTTGTAAAGGGACATGACCTTCAGGATCATGGGCATGAGGTGGAGAAATCCGCCCTGTTCGGCCTGTTCGAATGAGCTGGGGAAGGCCCCGCCGGGCATCCTGTGCTGGACCACCGTGTGGTCCGTCCCCTTGAAGGGCGACTCCGCCCAGCCGTAATGCCGGATCCACTCGCGGGCCGTTTGGACGGCAGCTTCGGTCTCGGGACGGTTCAGGTGCACCGGGATCCCGGCCTCTTCAAGGTAGGCATGGAGGGAGAGGATGGGCGGCTGTCCGTAGAACCGCGTAAGTGAGTCCTCCTGGGCGTCGAGCAGCTTGGCCCCCGCCTGTGCCGCGGCAAGCAGTGCGGGAAGCCCGAGGCCGTCTGTGGAGTGGCGGTGGTACTGGATCACCATTTCCGGGTATTTCTGCAGCATGGCGTCCACCAGCTCCCGGATCCTCTCGGGACTTCCAACACCTGCCATGTCCTTGATGCACATGACGATCTCCTCGACGCCTCCGCACAGATCCACCATGTCATCGACCACTTTGATGTAGTATTCGTTGGTGGCCCAGTCGGCCTGGGTAAAGGAAACTGCCGGCTGGAAATGGAGACCTCTTTCCATGACCACCTCACAGATCGTGCGCATGTTCCTGACGTCGTTGAGAAAGGAAAAACACCGCCAGATGTCGATATCAACCTGGGATATCACGTACTTTATGACGTTTTTGGGGTAGGGTCGGTAGCCCCAGAGGCTGGTTTCCCGCACGAGGGTCTGCAGGATAACGTTGGGCATCTTCTCTCTTAAAAGGACTATTTCCTCGAAGGGGCTCTCCCGGCGGTTCATGATCCCCACGTGCCAGCGGGCGCCGCCGTGGACCTCGGCGCTGAACAGGTCCATACGTTCATAGTGGGGCGCCAGGGTCTCGAGGTCGTGGATCCTCAGTCGATTTTTAAAGTCTGACTGCCCCGCATCCCTCATGCCGGTGGAGGTAATACCCACCCCCGGGAGGGAGCGCACCTTGTTCACGAGGTCTTTCGGGGACATGCCGGGCCTGAACATATTTTTGTCACTCATGATTATTCCTTATATCCAGGACCGCGGCCCCAGAGCTGATACCTCTGCCAGGTATTGGGCTATCTTCAGGAGTTCGTCCTCCGCTGTGGGTTCGCGGAACGCCTTGATGAGTTCCTTGATGTTTTCGTCGATAAAGCTGGTAGAAAAATCTCCCGCCCGGAAAGCCGGGTGGCGAATGATGCTTATCAGGAGGGGTTTGAGGGTCTTGACACCCTCCACTCTCAGGCTTCTGCCCAGGGCCCTGTCCATGACATTGAGGGCGTCTTCACGATTGTGTCCTGCGCTCATGATGAGCATGAGAAGGGAATCGTAGTAGGGCGGGACCGAGGCGCCCTGATAGATCCCCGAGGCCACCCTTACGTTGGGGCCTTCGGGTGTGCGCAGGCGGGAGATCCTGCCGAAGGACGGCCCCAGAGTTTCAGGGTCCTCGGCGTTGAGACGTACCTCCATGGCCCACCTGTTGGGCTTGATGTCCTCCTGGCTGATCCCAAGGGTCTTGCCCTCGGCTGCGTCGATCATCAGGCTGACCAGATCGTATCCGGTGATAAGCTCTGTTATGCCGTGCTCTACCTGAAGTCTCGTATTGACCTCCAGGAAATAGTACTTGTTGGTAGCCGAATCGAGTATGAACTCCACAGTACCCACCGAATGATAGCCCATGGCTTTCGTCAGGTTAACAGCCTGGGCACAGATCTCCTGGCGCAGTTCCTCGGTAAGGGATGGCGAGGGGGCCTCTTCTATTACTTTCTGGTTGCGCCTCTGGATAGTGCACTCTCTCTCGTAGAGGTGGACCGTGTTGCCGACCTGGTCGGCCAGGACCTGGATCTCGATGTGCCGGGCGTTCTCAATGAATTTTTCAAGGATGAGATCTCCGTTGCCGAAGGCTTTTTCCGCCTCGGAACTGGCCTGGTTGACGGCCTGTTCCATCTCCTCAGGACGGTCAACTCGGACGAGGCCTCGACCTCCTCCACCAGCCACAGCTTTGATCATAATGGGAAAATCAACGCCCGAATCGTCCATCCACTTCAAAGCATCCGCAGCGGAGGTGACATCCTCTGTTCCGGGGATGACGGGGACACCGGCCTTGATGGCCAGCTTTCTGGCCTGCGCCTTGTCACCCATTCCGTCGATAACGTCGGGGGGCGGCCCCACCCATATGAGCCCGGCGTCCATGACCATTCGGGCGAAGGCTCCGTTTTCCGCCAGGAAACCCCAGCCGGGGTGGATGGCGTTAGAGCCGGTTTCGAAGGCCGACTGAAGGATCTTCTCCATGTTCAGGTAGGATTCAACCGGTGGCGCCTCGCCTATGTGGACTGATTTATCTGCCATGAAAACATGACGCCCTAGCCGGTCAGGCGTACTATAGACAGCTGTCGTGGGGATCTTCCGGTCCCGGCAGGTGTGCATGATCCTCACCGCCGCGACCCCCCGGTTGGCCACCAGTAGCCGTTCGATCTTTTTGGTACCGCTCACCTTGTTTCTCCTTCCGTGGCCGGGTCTGTAGACCCTGACCGCAACTTGGGCGAGGAACGCCGCATTCTTCGGTTTCCCTGGGATGTCCCGGAACTGCGTTGCCTATCGATGGTTGGCTCAGGGCAGAGGTCTTTTGTCCTGGCCGGGTTCCTGGATGAGCAAGTCGGAATTGCCCCATGGATTTGAAGCAATGATTGAAGTCACAAGATGTTAATTGGTATGACTACGGAAATCAAGGAGGAAAATGGGGTGAAGGTATTCACAATCAGTATTCAGTTTTTTGTATATATAACAGTGTATTATGTTGACATCCCATTTTTGGGTAACTTATCATTTCACTATTGAATAGATGATGGATTGGGAAGAAACTCCAACTTCACAGGATGGCCGCTTTTTCCTTTCTTTGTAAACAATTTCGATTCTATACTTGCTCACGGTCCCGATATTTTTAAATCAGGGGTTGTGCAATTGCCGCTAGCAGGACTTGATCCTCATGGGGTTCCAGCTGTCAGGCTTCCTGATATTACCCCCTTGAAGGACGGGTTGCTTCCGATTCACATGAAGCGGTGTCAGCCGTTAAATCTTCCAAATATTACTTTGAGGAGCAAAATTTACAAATGAACCGTGGTAGCGGGAGAATTAGTGGAGATCCAGGTGCAGGGATAACTGTGTCACCCTACAGGATTCTTTCCATCGCGGCTCTGCTTGGTATGGTATGTGTGGTTTTATCGACGTGGGTTGCGCTGCACCAGCCCTGGCTCGGACTTGACCTTAGTGTGGATGAGAAACATGAAGGCATTTTTGTCGAGAGTGTTCAGGCTCGAAGCCCCTCCATTCTTATCCTCACCCCCGGTGATTCCATCCTTTCTATTCGATCTATTTCTGGTCTCCCATTCCTTTTCGAAGCTGCCGACCTGGTCGAGGACCCGGACGTCTTCCCGACTTTCCATGGGTACAACTCCTTTCTGGACAGGCAGGGCATCCTGGCCGGTATCCTTCGTGAGCAGGTGGTGGAACTGAGCCTTGCCGATGGGCGGAAGGTCAGGTTGCAGCCGGCAGATGGCAGGCCGTGGTCCTCAATGCCCCTTAAGTTCTGGCTCATCAACGCCATGGGGGTCATGATCTTCATGATCGGCGCGGCCGTCTGGTCTGTGCGCAGGCATAATGTAGCAGTTCGCATGTTTTTCTTCTCGGGAGTCGGTCTTCTCATCACGGCAACATCCCTGGCGATCATTGTTTCCAGAGAGATCGCCCTGGATCCAGTCCTTCTTGGGATGCTCCGCGAGCTTTACCACACCGGGAACAGTATTTTCGCGATCTTCGGTCTCGGTCTGCTTTTCCACCACCCCGGTGTTCTGAACTCCTTTCCGTTCACCAGGGTGGTCGCAGTCCTGGTCTCCTTCTTCGAGTTGAACGAACACTTTCAATGGATGGATCTCCCGGTGCACACTACTTTAGTCCAGCCCGTCATCTACTTTATGATCGCCGCCTCGGTGGGCGCCCTCCAGTGGCAGCGCTGGAAGGGGCGTCCTGTCGAGCGTGCGGCTCTCAAATGGTTCATGATATCGTTCCTGGGCTTTATCGGTTTCGGTATTTTCAGTTATTTCGTGCCCGCTGTTTTGATGGGACGTACAATGTTGCCTATCGCAGTTTGGCTCGGGTCCATAACCTTGACGTTCGTCGGACTGGCAATGGGTATCCTTCGATACCGTCTTTTCGACATTGATCGCTGGTGGTTGGGGTTCTGGCTCTGGTTTCTGGCCGGTTTTTCCGTGCTGGCTGTAGACGCGGCTCTGGCTCTTACAATCGTCTCCAATCCGTCGGTCGCCCTCGTCATCGCGCTCATCCTGGTCGGGTGGCTCTATTTCCCCGCCCGACAATGGGTCTGGAGCCGGTTGTACCGGCGTCAGGAAAACCGCCTCGAACGGCACCTTCCCGCACTCCTCGCAGGCTTGGTCGGTGCGGGGAGTGTCAAGGATAAAATCTGGATCCGCGCCCTGAAGGAGGTGTTCCTCCCTCTCTCGGACAGAAGCCTTGAAGACCAGATAGAGGCTCCCAGGCTGGAAAACCATGGTGAGATCATGCTGGTCCCCACCCTGGACGGAACAGGTAAAATAGAATTGCACTTCGCGGACAGGGGCAGCCGGCTTTTTTCTCCGAGGGACGTTAAACTGGCAAAAACTCTCTACGATGTCGCCAGGAACACGGAGGACCGCTTAACCGTTTATAACCGCGGCGTGGAGGAAGAACGTGAACGGATCATGCGGGACCTGCATGATGAGGTCGGGGGCCGTCTCCTGTCCCTCGTCCACTTATCAAAAACTCCGAGGGCCATGCTTCTGGCACGCAACGCCCTCAAGGCCCTCAGAGACATCATCTACAGCATCAACCCGGTGGAAGAGGTGAGCATCGAGGAGGCCCTGGCGGCATGGCGTTACGAATATATCCAACGCTGCGAGGACGCCGGGGTTGTACTCCATTGGGACAACGGGACCAGGAATGCCCTCCAGCTCCTGACCTCACGGCAGCTGGTGAATTTGTCCCGGGTGCTCTTTGAGGCATCAACCAACGCCTTTGTCCACGCCCTTCCGAACAACATCTGGGTCAGTTGGGATGGGGATGACCGTAAACTCGTGGGCATTGTTCGCAACGACGGACGGATTCCGCAACAAGGGTCGTTCATCTTTGGCAAGGGAATCCGGAACATGGAGAGGAGAATGGGTGAACTCGGAGGTCTGTGCAGTTGGGAAGCTCTTCCTGCGGAGGGGGTTTTCGAAGTCCGCCTGACCATTCCTGTCGGTGATGAACAGCGGGGGAAAGCCAATGCGTAATGTCCTTATTGTAGAGGACCACGACGACACGAGGCTCTGGTGGGAAAAAAATATTTCCGAGGCCTTTCCCCAGGCGGAGGGCATGGGAGCGGCCACGCTGAGCGAGGCTCACGTTCTTCTGGAAAAACATGATTTTTCCCTTGCACTCGTGGACATCAACCTGCCGGACGGGTCCGGGATCGACCTGGTTCGGGAGATGAGCAGGACCCATCCTGATATCTATTGTGTCATTTCAACGATCTTTGACGACGATACGCACATCTTCTCAGCCCTGCGCGCCGGGGCCATGGGCTACCTCATTAAGGAGCAGCCGCTGGACCGACAGATCCAGCAGCTCAAAGCCGTTCTGCACGGTGAGCCGCCGCTGGCCCCGGGCGTGGCCCGCCGCATTCTGACCCACTTCTCCCGCCAGAATGAAGAGTCGGAAAGTAAGGAAGCTTTGACCGACCGGGAAAAGGATGTTCTGCAGCTTATCGCAAAGGGTTTCTCCCGCCCTGAAGTTGCAAAGCTGCTCGGACTGACCCCAAATACCGTAGCCAGCTATACAAAAGTGATCTATCAGAAGCTGAATATCTCACGGCGAGCTGAAGCCGTCATGGAGGGAGTACGGCTCGGCCTCATCGACCCCTACTGAAA
>JALHUC010000561.1 GCA_022865845.1 bacterium
ATCCCGCGGCTCTTCGGTGTTTAAAAACGAATATCGAGAGGTGCCGTTGCCAGGACAGGTCAGATGTTGTCAACCGATCGGTCATCTCATACCTTGAGAAAATTGATTCAGGGGATGACGTTGATCTGGTTTTTGCCGACCCACCCTATAGAGGTGATCTGGGGAGTTTGACCTTGCTGGCGATTTCCAAACATGCTAAATCGTTGAAAAGGTGTATGATTATCCTGGAGCATGCTTCTGACCAAGCACCGGAGCCTATTCCGGATAATCTGGACAAGGTGGATGCCAGGAAGTATGGCAATGTAGGCATCACCTTTTTTCAATTCCAAGAGACACAGGGGGCCTGATTGAAGACTGTAGCCATCTACCCGGGGACTTTCGATCCCATCACCAACGGACACGTTGATCTCATTAAACGAGCGGCCTTTATCTACCCGAAAGTCATCGTGCTGGTTGCTGCCGATACCAGGAAAGAATGCATGTTTTCCATGGAGGAAAGGGTCCGTATGGTTCGGGAAGGTATCCACGATCTGTGCCCAAACGTCCAGGTCGAACCGTTTCAGGGGCTGCTCGTTGAGATTGTCAAGAAACACGGAGCCAAGATCATTCTCCGCGGTCTGAGAGCCGTTTCCGACTTTGAGTATGAATCCCAGATGGCGCTGATGAACCGGAGGCTGGAAAAGGGTATCGAGACCTTTTTCATGATAAGCAGTGAGGAATACGCCTACCTGAGTTCCAGCTTTGTAAAGGAGATAGCAAGCCTCGGTGGCGAGGTGAGGACTTTGGTCCCATCCGGTGTAGATAAGGAACTCAGAAAACGCTTTACTCTGGCCTGACATTGGAAACGACATAGGGGGTTGAACGTGGATAGTTCTGCCGGAAAACAACCTGATGGTGCAGCAATGTGCCTCGGCGATGATATCATTATCGCTCTTAAAGGGCGCGCACGGGAGGCTGCTTCCAGGGTGATCCTGCCTGAAGGCGGGGACCCGAGGGTTCTGAAAGCGGCTGTCATAGCTCATTCCGACAGGCTGGCGCATACCACCGTGATAGGTGATGAAGAGAAGATCCGAACCTCCGCGGACCGTGCAGGGTTGGACCAGGACCACCTCCACGTTGTCGATCCCAAAACACTTTACGAGTATGATGAGCTGAAAGCCTCCTACGCCGTTCTGAGAGGTAGTAAAGGGAAAACCCGGGAAGAAGCTGACGAAGAGTTCTCAAGCCCGGTCGTCCTGGGAGCCATGATGGTGAGTTACGGATTGGCGGACGGTCTTGTGGCAGGCGCGGTTACGACTACCGGCCAGGTGGTGAGCAGCGCTCTTCGTATCTTAGGGAAAGCCCCAGGTGTTGAGGTTGTATCCAGCTGCTTTATCATGGTGATGCCGGTGGCCGAATTCGGAGAAAAGGGTGTCTTCATTTTTGCCGATTGCGGGATCGTCCCCGACCCAACACCGTCTCAGCTTGCTCAGATAGCCATCTCCGCTGCCAGGAGCGGTGTTTTCTTTCTTGGCTTCGAACCCAGGGTGGCCATGCTTTCCTTTTCTACCCACGGGAGCGCCCAGCATCCCCGGGTTGACAAGGTGCGGGAAGCTGCGAGGATGGTAAGAGAGAGGGAACCGGATCTTGTGGTGGATGGGGAGATCCAGCTGGATGCGGCTATCGTTCCCGATGTGGCGAATATGAAGGTGCCGGACAGCCCCCTTGAGGGGCGGGCAAATGTTCTGGTGTTTCCTGACCTGGATTCGGGTAATATCGCCTACAAACTGGTTGAGCGTCTTGCCAACACCCGGGCAATCGGCCCGATTCTACAGGGTCTCAGCCGGCCGATGAACGACCTGTCCAGGGGGTGCCGGGTGGACGACATCGTCAACGTCATCGCACTGACCTCGATTCAGGCGAAATGGGGTTAAGAGCGATTCCACATTCCAAATTCCAAATTTCAGAATTAATTCTGAACGCAGAACACAGAACACGGAACGCAGAATAAAAGAATAATCCCCCCTGAGCTTGTCGAAAGCTGGTATTTGAAGCTCGAATCTGTTATTTGGAATCTGGTATCTGAAATCTGGAATAAGTTTCTCCATCGGCCTTTTTCAGGCCTTAATAATCACTGAATGAGGGGGCAACAAAATGGAACTTTCTAACAGGGTCAAAGGGATTAAACCGTCACCGACACTTGCAATAACAGCGAAGGCCAATCAGATGAAGGCGGATGGTATGGATGTCGTCGGCTTTGGAGCAGGTGAGCCGGATTTCGACACTCCGGATAACATCAAGCAGGCATGTATCAAATCGCTGCTGGCCGGTAATACAAAGTACACCCCGGTACCTGGTACGAATGAGGCCAGGGATGCGGTGGCAGGAAAACTCAAAAAAGACCAGGGTCTCGACTATGCCCGGAACCAGATCGTCATCTCCTGCGGCGCCAAACATACACTGTACAATATTTTTCAGGCCCTGGTAGGGGAGGGTGACGAGGTCCTGATACCTGCCCCGTACTGGGTGTCATATCCAGACCAGGTAGTCCTTGCCAGCGCCGAGCCTGTCATAGTTGAGACAAAGGAAGAGAACAGCTTTATCCCCACCGTCTCTGAACTGGAAAAGGCCACGACCTCAAAAACAAAAGCTCTCGTTATAAACAGCCCCAGCAACCCTACCGGAGGGGCGGCAACAAGAGAACAGCTCGAGGAGATAGCTCAGTTCGCCAGGGATAAGGATCTCGTTGTTATATCTGACGAAATATACGAGAAGATCATTTATGACGATTATGAATTTACCAGCATTGCCCAGCTTCCAGGAATGATGGAGAGAACGATCCTTGTCAACGGGCTTTCAAAAGCCTATTCCATGACCGGCTGGAGGATCGGATACGCCGCGGGTCCTGTAGATATCGTAGGCGCCATCAGCAAAATTCAGAGCCAGAGCACTTCCAACCCCGTGTCTTTTATAATGCCTGCGGTTGTGGAGGCTCTTAACGGACCCCAGGATTTCATCGGCACCATGGTGGCTGAGTTCGACAAGAGGCGTAACTATATATGTGACAGATTGAACTCCATGGATGGAGTTACCTGCTTCAAGCCCCAGGGCGCGTTCTACGTGTTCCCGAATTTTTCCGGTCTATATGGGCGAAAGTTCAACGGGAAGGCTATTGAGGGGTCCAACGACTTTGCGGACTACCTGCTCGATGAGGCCAAGGTTGCCATCGTTTCGGGTATAGCTTTCGGAGCCGATGATTACGCGCGGCTGTCCTACGCCATTGCCATGGGAAATATCGAAAAGGGTCTGGATAGAATTGAGGCAGCTATCGCAAACCTGAAATAGGTTAGCGATAGCTTCCGTAATCGGTAATCGGTAATCGGTGATCAGAAAAAAACGGTAAACGGTAATCAGTAACTTCATTTGAAATTACTTCTATAGGTGTTTTTCACTTACATACTTGACAAAAAAACACGCAGGTTATTTGCTTTCACCGATCACCGATCACCGATCACCGATCACCGATCACCGATCACCGATCACCGATCACCGATCACCGATCACCGATCACCGATCACCGATCACCGATCACCGATCACCGATCACCGATCACCGATCA
>JALHUC010000562.1 GCA_022865845.1 bacterium
ATGTGGCTTCGTTCCTGGAGAAGGGGCTTGCCACTCCAGGGAATGCTCCGTTTCAGCGGACGGTCTGAGGACGGATCGCCTACCCGGCAGGGCTTGTAGGGGTATCGAGTGGAAACTGAAGGCCACCGATACCTTCCAGGAGGTCGGGTCTACCAACCGGGTGATCCAGAAATTATCGTTACCCTACTAGAGCGAGGGGATGGCACGCCCCCACATTGCTGACGTAGCTCAATTGGTAGAGCAGCTGCCTTGTAAGCGCGGTCAGCAATCCCACTTTTCACGAGAATCCAGTATTTCCGCGGGTTTTTCCCCAAGCCTAGTGTATGAAACTGTGTACGTTCGCCTATTTAGGGGATCCGAACGTGCACAGTAACGTACACAGTCATCAGCGGGTTTCTGAAGAGATCAATCAGGAAGATCCCATTAGCGATGATGACTTCAAAACCAAGGAAGCCAGAGATGAAAAAGGACACTGGAGACAGACCGTTTATCCTTACCCTCGGAGGATGGATCTGGGTGAACCCGACCGTCGCAGTGATCGCCCAATCCGCCGAGGAAGTCCAAGAGAAGGCTCTGGCTGGGGTAGACTGAGAGGCGGAGACTTGGTTGAATACCTACGAGTTTAAGGAAGACCCGGTCATAACCGATGTTGAGGAACCCACGGATTGGGAAGAGCTGAATTACGCAGACTCCAAACACCTTCTGCCGGAAGGGGATCCGCCTGAGGAGAAGAGAGGATTCAGGGCTCACCTGTGTCGGACCCCGTTTCCGTGATTTAGGGCTGGCCCGATCAGGCCGTCAGAGTATCACACGCAGGGGATTTTAAGTCTTTCCTCCGGCCCTATTAAATACGCCGAGCCCCCCGTAGGAGGCTCGGCGTTCCCGCAGCAGCGCGCAGGCAGACGACGCTGGCCTAGAAGTACCCCATCTCCTTCATCCGCCGGCGGCCAAAGAAGACCATGAACAGCATGCCGGAAAGGAGGAGAAGGTAGGTCTCGGGTTCAGGTGTGACAGTTGGCGGAGAGCCCGTGACCTCCAGCCTCAGCAAACCAGTTTGCGCCAACATCTCTTGCCTCGCAATGACCTGTGATCCGTCAGCAGTTACCGGAGTCAGAACGCTCCACTGGTTGAAGTTGAACGCCCCCGGATTCCATTCGGGGTCAGCAATCTGACCGAGGTAAGGGTTCGTATAGACGGCTTGGATCGAGTACGCCGGAGTCATCATGGTCCAGATCGCCCTCTGGATGGCGGACCAGTGGATCGTTCCCGGCGTAGCGAAGTACAGTGACGCCAGCCAGGCCGCCTTTTGATACCTTTGGAGGGCCGTCCCGTAGACCGACGATGCAGGGCCTTCAACGCCTAATCGGGTAAGGCTCACGTCGCCGACCCCAATGTTGGAAACCCTGGCTGTGACGTCGAACCCGGCGTAGATCCGGTTGGCAAAGTCCACGCAATAAAGTGTGAACATGGGCCGGTCCACACCGCTATAGCCCACCAAGCCAGCACAGGGTCCCACTGCCTCAGTGCGAGGCCCCGCCCCGTCCACAAAACTCCCAGCGAAAAACTCGTAGCCGAAAAGGGAGTGGTTTGCGAGAGTCGGAGCATAGGATGGGCTGGTCTGCGGTTGAGCCGCCACGGGTTGGGCCCCAAATATGAACAAACCGAATAGAATGATTCCGAGCCGTTTCATGGTCTTTTCCGTTTCTTTCTGCCTGCATCAGAAGAATGCTGAGCTGTCCGGCGGCAATAAATGCAAAGGGCGTGCCCCAAATCCCCCATTTGCCAAGAGAATCCGGGACCCGGAGAAATAGGGAAGAATGACAGATCAAAACCTGTATAAGTTATTTATTTGCAACTATTTCCAACGTGGTAAACCCGCGCGTGTCCTGTTCATCTCTTTCGTGGATTCCAAATAAGAGGACAGCCGTGCACATTTTTCCTGTTGCACGGGCGCAACTGTACGTCTTTGAGGCGCTGCGGGGGCCAAAACCTAGGTTTCGGCCGGTTTTCGAAGTTTCAAAAGGATTCCCTCTGCCTGCTCTCCAGCCCTCTCGATGCAGGAATTCATGCTGATGCCATAGAAGGAACTCCCCGTCACCCAGAGGTTTGGAAGGCCCTCCAGGCAAACATGGATGGCATCCA
>JALHUC010000563.1 GCA_022865845.1 bacterium
ACCACCTCTCTCAGCTCACCTGCAATATCGCCTGTATCGTCTGCAGGTTGGAGGATCGTTTCCCATGGAGGCAGGCTTCGGAGCGATTCTTCCATCTCATCGGCCAGCCTGACACCTTCCATGAGAAGTTCCTGGCTGCCGCTGTGCTCGATATTCGGTTCAATGGAAACGGCTTTCTGGTCCAGTTTGAACCGCCCCTCTTTCCAGGAGAGCATTGTGTAAAAGGCTTCGATGCCCCCCCATCTCTCCGTCATGGCATATACCGGGACCCCCAGCTCGAAATATACACGGCCCGGGCCCGATGAGGAATCCAGCAGAAGCATCCCTGTTTTTCTGCCCATTTCAATGAGTTGTATAACATCAATAAGATCCACTTCCTTTAAAAGCCCCTCCAGGCTGCCGAGTTCCTTCATATCTTTTATCTTCTTGGTGATGGAACGGACCTTGGCCCTGAGCTCCTTGATAGAGAACGGTTTGGTAATGTAATCATCCGCTCCCATTTCCAGACCTTCGACCCGTTCATCCACATCCTTCTTGGCACTCAGGAAAATAAAGGGGATGGAGGCCGTCTCGGGCCTGGACTTTATCTTCCTGTACAACCCATAACCGTCCAGGCGGGGCATCATGATGTCCGAAAGGATAATGTGCGGTTTGAACTCCAGCGCTTTGTCAACGGCATCCAAACCATCAACGGCCTCCAAAACTTCAAAACCCTCCTCGAAAGCAAGACGCAGAAGATGCCTGATGTTCTCTTCATCATCTACAATGAGAATTCTAATACGTACTTCATCACTCATGGATGCTCCCCTCAACGGCGCTGATAAAGGCTGCGACCACCTCAGGATCGAACTGACTGCCGGAATTATTCATTAGTTCGGCCAGCGCCTCCCTATGATCCAGCTTGACCCTGTATGGGCGATCTGTAGTCATGGCATCGTAAGCATCGGCTACCGATATGAGCCTTCCCACCAGGGGGATATCATTTCCTTTCAGCCCCATGGGATAACCCCTGCCATCAAAGTGTTCATGGTGGTGGCGGATCCCCGGAACAATATCGACGAAGGATTTGAATTTACCCAGAATCTGGGCACCGATCGATGGATGTTCCTGCATGGCCTTCATTTCGCTTTCACTCAAACGACCCTGCTTGGTCAGGATGTGTTCCCTTACCCCGATCTTGCCGAAATCGTGAAGCTGTCCGGCGATTTTGAGCATGGTGATGAACTTCGAACTGAAATCCATGTCCCGGGCGGCCAGTACAGCGTATTCAGCCACCCGCTGGGAGTGACCGTGGGTATATGGATCCTTGGCGTCAACGGCCGAGGAAAGGGCTCCCAAGGTCGCAAACAGAAGATCAGCAAGCTCCTGATACAGCTGCATGGCGTGGAGGACAGAGGCGGCCTGGTTGGACAGCGCAAGTGCAAACTTCAACTCCCCGTCTCCAATCATCCCCTTCTTTTCCCACCCGAAAACGAGGAACCCTTCCCTGGAATTTCGAAGCCGGAAGGGGACAACGAGAAGATCTCCTGTATTGGGTGCCACCTCAACATTCCGAAACCCGGGTCCCAGTATGAGAGACGGGCCGTGGCAGCCGCGGATCATTCCCAGGAGTAAGGGATCGGGGCCTGATTCTTCAGGCCACGGCAGTTCGCCGCAGGCATCAAGCAGTTCAAGACTGCCATCCCCTTCCGCCTCGAACATCATGAACAATCCCCACCTGGCGTTCAGCCTCTGAACACCCTTATCAAGGATGACTGCCAGAGCCTTCTGGTGACCACTGTCGGGACTGAGACTTTCAGTTATGGCATAGAGGAACATGAGTTCCTCGTATTTCTGAAACAGGTACTCAGTGGTATCCTCGAGAGCGCCGGATGAGATCACCTTTTCCAAAAGCTGCTGTTGAATAAAACTCCCCAGGGCCTCGAGGCGGGAACGCATGAATACGGGAATTCCTGCTGCTGACACAACCAACCTGTCGATGTCATCCGGTGCTATCTCGGAGCCGATGTCCCTGATATGCTTCTTGTGCTCATCCGACAGCCCCTGAATGACCGCCTGTCCCATTGAAACAGTACCGAAATCAGTACCCTCGTGGGAAACAATGGGAATGACTACCTCCGCCAGCCGTGCATGGCACAGGTCAAACTCGGGTTTACCGCTTTGCGAGGCCTTGATCCTCAACGAATCTGCGAAAGCCTTGCACCTTAAAGCACCCTCGCTCGAAGTCTTTAACTGCAGGCAGAAGGACGACTCCCCAACTATAATATCCGGAAGGTCTGAACCTGCGGGAATAAACCCCATGTACAGGCCCGTTATCCTGGACAGTGACTGGAGAAAATCCTTCAGATCTTCTCTTGGCAGGGGATACCCGGACTGTTCCAATAGAGAATGCTCCATTACTGATGGACTCGCAAAAAGTCCATCAAGCAGTCCCGCCACCTGTCCTGAGCTTGTCGAAGGATCGGCGGGACTGGCGGGGGAGTCATCACGCCTGTGGCGTGATTGGCGTGACCGCCCACCAAATTGGCTCGAAGAGACTTTTGCGAGGTTATCATTATAGCCCCTGTATTCCCTCAGTTTTCATCGGTGCCTGCGCAGGAAGGGTAAAGAAAAGGACACTTCCACCACCCTCTGCAGGCTCGGCTCCTATAATTCCGCCGTTCATTTCAGCGAGCCTTTTACATATCGGCAGACCGAGGCCGACCCCATGGGTATCGACATCACTGAACAGCCGATGCTCCCCGTACTTTTCAAATATGGCATCCCTCTTGTCATCCGGCACACCGGGACCAAAATCCCTCACAAAGATCTCCTGTGCGTTCACTTGCCCGGGACGGGAACAGGCTCGGGCACCGATGACTATATCAGAGTTAGGCGGGCTGTACTTGATGGCGTTGGCAACCAGCCTGTTTATAACATCTGCCACACTTTCCTTGTCCGCATGAACCTGTCCGAGCCCCTCGGCCACATCCGATTTAAGGGTGAGTCCCTTGACCTGGGCAGCAGCCTGGTTGTTGATCATGGCGGTAAGGAGCGTATCGGAAATGGAGAAATCCTCGGGAACGACCCTGAAATCTGTAAGCTCTATCTTTGAGAGGCTGAGGAGGTCCTCCACTATTTCAGCGAGTTTGCCTGTCTCTTCGTTCATCACGTCCAGATACTCTCGCTGCCGGGGCGGGGCGCTGGAGTAGATATCATCCCACAACAGATCAAGAAAACCTTTCAAAGAGGTCAAGGGGCTTCGGAGATGGTTGGAGACGTTTTCGAGAAACTTGCTCTTGAGGTGATCCAGCTCATCCTCTGCCGACATGTCCCTGAGGAGGATGATGAGTCCGAGGGTCTGTTCTTCCTTCTCGTCCACAACAGCCACGCTGGCCACCAGCGGAAAGTTTTCCTTGATGGCACTGAAGCGTACAGTCCATGTGGGGTTTTTTACACCAATACGCTGCTCCTCCAGTATGCCGAAAGTGTCCCGGGGTATATGGTCGAAAAGATGCTGTCCTTCAAGAGTCCCATCGACACCAAGGAACTGGAGGGCTAACGGATTGGAGTGGATGATCCGGTAGGACCAGTCGGTGACGAGAACACCTTCTCCCATATTCCGGAGGATCGCTTCTACCCTGTTCTTTTCAAGCTCAAGAACGGCCAGCTGTCGATCCCTTTCCTGCAGGAGCTGCACGTTGTCCAGCAACACCGAGAGCTGGGATGCGATCATTTCCACAAGGATCTTGTCATCAGGGACAAAGAACTCCTTGCGGCTTGAAAAGAGAGTGATACTGCCAAGGACGCCGCTCGAAGAACGCAGAGCGATGGTAAACTCTGACAAAGGTGCTTTTCTCGTGTCACCCCCCGTAAGCTCGGAATCCTCAATGAGCCTGATCTCGAGATCCCTTATGGCAGAGATCTCCACCCCCCTTTCCACTGCAAACATTTCACTGCCGCTTTTGATGACACTCTTCTTTGATACCTTCAGGGACTGATTCCGATAACGGATCGCAACGAGTTTCTCATTCGCGCCTGGAAGTACCGCGAAGATCGCACCCAGGTCGTAGTCAACAACCTGGCAAATGAGCATGAGAACGTTCTGCAGGAGGGCATCGGGTCTGTCCAGGTACGTATAGAGTTTGCCGGTCTCGTTGATGATGGTCATTTCCAGGAGCTTTCGCTCCAGGATATCGTCAGCCCTCCCTTTAAGAGTCTCGCTTGTCAACTCCTCAGGACTGACCGGTTTTATGGGGTCACGCTTTTCCTTGAGCAGAGACAAGATCGTCTCGATAAGGCTCTGTTCTTCTATGGGCTTTGTGATATAGGCATCAGCACCTACTTCCAGACCCCAGAAGCGGTCCTTCTGGGTATCCTTGGCGGTCATCATGACCACTGGAAGAGCCTTTAGTCGTTCATCGCTCCTGATAAGACGGCAGACCTGGTATCCGCTCATTTCAGGCATGATGATGTCCAGCAGAACAAGATCAGGAGGGTCTTCCCCTATGGCCTGCATGGCCTCGTGACCGTTCATCGCACGGTCAACTTCGTATCCCTCCCTGACCAGAATATCCTTGACCAGTTCCAGAATGAAGGGGCTGTCATCTACTACGAGGATTCGGTGGCCCATTAAATATCTCCCCTGTCCCGGGCGTCCATTACAAAAATGAAGCTGCTGCCGTGTCTTCCGTCGCGGCCCTCAAGGCGGATCGAACCGCCATGCAGATCCACGATCTTTCTGACAATGGCAAGCCCCAGTCCGCTGCCTTTACCGCGCCCGGATGAAACCCGTTCCGCCTGATAGTATTTCTCAAAAATAATTTCTCTCTCCCCGGGAGGAACACCAGGACCATCGTCCAAAACTTCCACGAGAACCGATCCGTCTTCCCTGCGGACCACCGTTTCAACTTCGGAGCCTTCAGGGGTGAACTGGATGGCATTGGAAAGAAGGTTGACGAACACCTGAAGCAACCTTCTACGGTCCGCAAGAACCTCCAGTGTACCTGGGCCCTGTCCGCTGAAGGTAAGGGATACTCCTTTCCGGGCAGCCAGTCCCTCCATACTTCTCACGGCATATGCGGCCAGTTCATCCAACTGGACCGCCTCCATGTGCAGCGCCATTTTTCCAGACTCCAGACGCCCAAGATCAAGGAGGTCGTTGATCAGACCGATCATCCTGTCGGCTTCCGAATCCAGGATCCCGAGATATTCCCGAAGTTTCTCCGGAGAATCGTAATCTCCGCCCAATAAAACCTCCACAAAACCTTTCATGGAGGTCAGGGGGGTCCTCAAATCATGGGAAACGATAGCAAGAAACTCCTCCCGGTTCTTCTCAAGGTCCCTGATCCCGGTAAGGTCCCTGAAGCCAAGAAGAAGGCGGGATGGGCCTGTTTCCCGCACCATGGATAATCCCACAAGCTCTATCAGTCTGTTTTGACCTGCCTTGCCGGGGAGAGTCAACAGAGATCTCAAAGGTTGTCCGGCCCCGGCTTTTACGGCAGCAATAAAACCCTCCGGCATGGGGAACTGGGTTGCATAAAAGTCCGTGCCGGCCAGGGGTGCGTCGGAATTACTCAGGAGTTCTACTGCCTTCGGGTTAAGGTCGAAGATCCTTCCGCTGTCTTCCATGATGAGGAGCCCTTCGTCCAGGATGCGGAAAACCTCCTCCTTTTCCCGGCTCATTGTCCTCATCTCCTCGATACGAGCCTGCAGCTGATGTACCAGCTGTTGGTTGCGTTTAGCCAGTTGCTGCCTTTCGAGGGCCCGTTCAACAGAGTACAGCAGGTCTTCTTTCACGATAGGTTTTTTAATGTAATCGTAGGCCCCCGCCTTGAGAGACTCTATGGCGCTTTCCATGCTGGCGTAGGCCGTGACCATGATAACAGCGACCTCAGGATCTCTTTCCCTTACCCTGGCGAGCACCTCGGTTCCCATGATGTCCGGCAGCACGAGATCCATCAATACCACCTGAAACTCTCCCTCACTGCAGGCCTTGAGGGCATCCTCTCCGGAACCCGCTATCTGAACCTGATAGCCCTCCTCAGTGAGAATATTAGCCATCAGATCCTGAAAAAACTTCTCGTCATCTACAACGAGGATCGGGCCGAACTGTCGCTTGTCAACGTTTTGCATTAGTTGAACCCTTCACGGAACGGCGGGCTTTCCCGCTGCGACCGGTCTTTGAAAAGGTGCCCTTTTTAAAAATTGCTGACAGGGCGTCATCCATATCCTCGACCGGAACGATCTCGATCCCTCTGGTCACGTAGGAAGGTATCTCCTTCAGATCGGGTAAATTGAGAAAGGGGATGATCACCTTGCGGATCGACGCCCTTTTGGCGGCAAGGAGCTTTTCCCTCAGGCCGCCGATGGGAAGCACACGGCCCGTCAAGGTGATCTCCCCTGTCATGGCAACCGCCGGGAGAGGCAGCTTGCCTGTTAAAGACGAGATCATGGCCGAAGTTATGGCGATCCCCGCCGAGGGACCGTCTTTGGGAGTCGCTCCAGCCGGAACGTGAACATGAATGTCGGTCGTAAGAATGCTCTGGGGCGTCACACCAAGGTCGTTGCCCCGGGAACGGATATAGCTCAGCGAGGCCTGGGCAGACTCTTTCATGACCTCTCCAAGAGAACCGGTCAGGGTGAGAGAACCCTTACCTTTGACAGCCGAAACCTCTATGTTGAGGGTATCCCCTCCGACAGGGGTCCAGGCCAGACCGACGGATACGCCTATTCTCGCCTCATCCTCCCTGCGAGCTCCCCGGAACCTGGGAACACCGAGATAACTGTCCAGATTCCTGGCAGTAACCACGGTACGCGTCTTTTTCCCCAAGGCTATCGCTTTGGCCACCTTCCGGCAAACGCTGCCTATCTCCCGCTCAAGGTTCCGAACCCCGGCTTCTCTGGTGTATTCAGTGATGATCCTGTCCAGGGCGCCGTCAGACAGGGACAATATCTCGGGTGTGATGCCGTTCCTGTCTAACTGTCGATCGACAAGATACCTTCTCGCTATATGCCGTTTCTCCACAGCTGTGTAACCTGAAAGCTGGATGATCTCCATCCTGTCCCTGAGAGCCTGGGGTATAGGATCGGCCATGTTAGCGGTGGCGATGAACATGACGGCAGACAGATCGTAAGGTACCGCCAGGTAGTGATCACGGAAATTATGGTTCTGCTCAGGATCAAGCACCTCCAGCAGAGCGGAGGAAGGATCGCCCCTGAAATCGGAGCCCAGTTTGTCGATCTCATCCAGCATGAAGACCGGGTTGCGTGATCCTGCTTGTTTCATTCCCTGAATGATACGTCCCGGGAGCGCTCCGATATAGGTCCTCCGGTGCCCCCTTATCTCTGCCTCATCCCTTACCCCGCCAAGGGACATGCGGATGAACTGCCGTCCCATGGCCCTGGCAATGGATTTACCAAGGGATGTCTTTCCGACTCCCGGCGGACCCACAAGACAGAGGATCGGTCCTTTGAGCTCCTTCTTCAGTTTAAGAACCCCGAGGTACTCAAGAATCCGCTCCTTTATCTTCTCCAGATCGTAATGGTCCTCATTGAGAACATCGGAAGCAACCGTAAGATTCAGCTTGTCCTTCGTGGACTTTTTCCAAGGGATCTCCACAATCCAGTCCAGATAGGTTCTGACAGTTGAAGCCTCTGCTGAGTCAGGATGCATTTTCGCCAGCCTGTCAAGCTGTTTGCCTACCTCCTGTTTCACATCCGCAGGCATCCCTGCTTTTTCGATGCTCTCCCGGATCTCCTCGATCTCGACCTCACGGTCGTCCTTGTCCCCGAGCTCCTGCTGAATGGCCTTGAGCTGCTGGCGAAGATAATAATCCTTCTGGGTCTTGCTCATCTCCTCCTGGGCCTGATTATGGATCTTCTGCTGCATCTCGTTGATCTTCAATTCCTTGTCCAGGATCTCGTGAACATATTCAAGACGTTCATAGGGATCTATGGTCCCCAGTATCTGCTGCGCCTCTTCAAGGCCGAGGCCAAGACTCGACCCTATAAGGTCTGCAAGGCGCCCGGGATCATTAACATTCCCGGCCACTGACAAGACATCGGGCGGGACAGGCTTGCCTAGTTCCACGATCCGCATCAGGCCTTCTTTCATGGCCCTCACCATGGCCTCTATCTTCAGTGGCGGCGGCTCAGGTGGTTCCTCGTTAACGAGATCAAGGCGCACGGAGAAGAAAGGATCGGTCTGCAGGAACTCTGTAACCTGGCCCCTCTGCAACCCCTGAACGAGGATCTTCGCTTTCCCGCCGGGGGTCTTCAACATACGGATAATGACACTAACAGTGCCCAGCTCGTGGAGATCCTCTGTGCCGGGTTCCTCCAGATCCCCTGCCTGTTGAGCCGTCAGGAAGATAAGTCGATCGCCCTTGAGGGCCTCATCAAGGGCGCGGATCGACTTCTCCCTTCCCACGACCAGGGGAACGATCATGTAGGGAAATACAACAATATCCCTTATGGGAAGAAGTGGCAGAACCTCCGGAATTACAGCCCCTTCAGACCCTGAACTCCGGTCACTGCCTTTCTCAATGATCCCGTTTCGCTCCTTACTCATTTGGCCGCCTCTCGGGACGAAATTTGATAAGTTCGCAATAAATCTCTACGAGCTTTCTGAAGGGCGGTCATCACGCCTGTGGCGTGAGGGGCGTGATCCCCGCCAGCCTAAGTGAATTCGCCCCACGCCATTGGCGTGGCCCCACCCCAGTCCCGCCGGTGGCGGGACTGCCTGATGGACTTTTGGCGTGCCCATGAAGTTTAATCATCAATCGTCACATCCACAGCTGTCTGGCGTCTTTCAGTGACTTTAGGAAGCTTTATCTTCAGCACTCCCTCAACCAACGCCGCACGCGCTCCTGACGCATCCACGCTTACCGGGATCTCAACGATCCTCCTGAAAATCCCGAACTCCCGCTCCAGGCAGAGATATCTGAGGCATTCGCTGTCACCAACGCTGTGTTTGAAACCCTGGATGCTCAGTCGATCCCTGTCGAGTCTGATGTTCAGTTCATCCCGGCGCATGCCCGGGACCTCCAGCTCAACATGAACTTCTACCTCATCCTCAAAGATGTCCATGGGTGGATGTGCAGTCTCCCCGGCCCAATCCGGGGCAGAAGGCATTTTCCCGGAAACCTGGTGAACCAGACGGCTGAATCTCGTTAAACTCCAGCCCGTATCCCATATGAAATCTCTTTTTCTCTTCATTATTTTTTGGTAATAGCTATTTTATCGGCCATAAATTGCAGCAATCCGGGAGCAAGCATATCATCCTTGAGAGTATAGTGGATATTGGCTTTGAGCAGCCCCAGCCTGTCCCCAGCGTCGTATCTTAAACCTTCAAATACCACTCCGTATACACCATCTGTCCCGGCAAGGCTGTTTAAGGCATCGGTAAGTTGGATCTCACCTCCGACACCCCTTTCCTGAGATTCAAGAAGAGAGAAAATACCTGGAGCCAGAATGTACCTTCCGATGACAGCTAAATTGGAAGGTGCAGTACCGGGCGGGGGTTTTTCCACAAAACTTTCCACACGGTAGACACCCGCCTCTGTCTTTTGCCCTTGGATGATCCCGTACATGTGGGTCTGATCATCAGGCACCTCCTGAAGAGCAACCACAGATTTCCCGGTCCTTGCAAAAAGATCGAGGAGCTGTGCCAGACACGGCTTGGCGGCATCGATGAGATCATCCGGGAGTATTACCGCGAAAGGCTCAAGACCCACAAGATCCCGGGCGCAAAGCACTGCATGCCCCAGTCCAAGGGGTTCTTTCTGCCTGACGGAGGCCACCTGAATCATACGGGAAATTTCCCTGACCCGTTGGAGCATCCCTTTGTCACCCTTCCTTTCGAGAAAGCTCTCCAGACCGGGATCAATATCAAAATAATCCTCCATGGCAGACTTGCCTCTGGCTGTGACAAGTATCAGGTTGTTTATGCCTGATGCGACGGCTTCGTCCACAACCTCCTGAATAAGCGGACGATCAACCAGCGGGAAGAGCTCCTTGGGTACAACTTTGGTGGCAGGGAGGAACCGGGTCCCCATGCCGGCGGCAGGTATAACAACTTTTCGAACTTGCACAAATACTCCTTTCCCGTGGAAAACTATCAAGAAAATATAACAGAAAAGGTTAAGTAAATAAATGCAGTTATCGGTGAACAGTTAACGGTGAACTGTAACAAAAATGAGGTCAAAATCGTCACCTTTAACCCTGCAGGTCCAGAATTTTACTGCAAATCGCAAATAGTCAACTGTTAACCGATTCTAACTGCTTGACAAATGAGAGGGCTTTGAAAATAATGGGCCCTCAATTTTGCCGAAGTGGTGGAACTGGTAGACACGCCATCTTGAGGGGGTGGTGGGTTAACGCCCGTGCGAGTTCGAGTCTCGCCTTCGGCACCATACATAAAAAAATCGCCCCAGCCGGGGCGTTTTTTTTATGTCCGCGTGATTGGCGAGACGAGAACTTGACCAAAGGCCAGCCAGACAAACAGAACCCTGTTTGTCTGGAGTTCCAGGTTCCGGGTTCCGGGTTCCGAGTAAAAACCATCAGAACCAATACCAGTTTTCTCTGATCTGGCGAGACGAGAACTTGACCAAAGGCCAATAAAAACGGCCCCTTCGGGGGCCTTTTTTTTGGAGTGCAACGTGTAGAGTGTAGTGTGCAGAGGAAAGGGAAAGCCCAAAGCCCAAAGCCCAAAGGGTTCACTGTTTACTGCTTTTTCGAATTACCAATCACGGATCTACACCGATGGGGTTTGGACGCTCGTCGCTATCGTACCTCATGTTCCATGTTCCAGGTTCCAGGTTTTACTCTGCGTCCCCATGTCTGTTTTTCCCTCTACACTCTGCACTCTACACTCTACACTCTCTTATCCCTGCACTTTCTTATCCCTTGACATCCGACAAGACCTGCACTTAACTATAACCAAGTGAACTCTTTCACCCATTCCTTTGTCTGGAGGGTCACGATGGAATATGACTGGTCCCGCGTTAAGGGATACTCCATGACCGGCTGGAAAAACCGTTCCACAAAGTTCTTCCTGGGCTTCCTGGGCTTTGTGACCCTGGTTTCCTTCCTCGGATCTGCACCCTTCTGGGTAACCTTCTCCTCACTCGCTCCCATTCTCCTTCTTTACTTCCCACTGCTTGGCTTCATGATCGAAACTGTGGAAGGAGACTGGAAGGACTGGCATCCGTGGTAGAACAGCAGTACCCAGCACCCAGTACCCGGTGCCCAGTAGGCAACAATCAAGATCAAGACCACAGCCAAATTCCGCACACATTATTACTCCACACCTAAAATGTAATATTTACTTTCAGCGCTTTAAATATTATTCTTTGCTGTTCGGGTCTGACCAATCGGCGGAATACTTTACGAACATAATAGGGAACAGAGACAAATGAGGGATATCGAAAAGGTCGTTAAAAGGTTCAGGGAGGCAGGTTTGAAGATCACACCTCAGAGGCTGAGCATCTTTAATCTCCTCCAGAGAAACCGCACTCATCCGTCAGCGGACGACATCTACCGGGAGGTCCTCAAAGTCCACCCATCGATCTCCTTTACAACAGTTTACAAAACCCTGCAGACCCTGAGAGACATGGGCGAACTTCAGGAGTTGAGCATCAACCCCGAAAGGTCTCACTTCGACCCGGACATGAGCGAGCACGCTCATACGTTCTGCAGATCCTGCAAGCAAATAGGTGACCTTGAAATTGCCCCGGAAACCCATCTTCTGAAACTGCCCAATGTACCGGACAGCTTTGAAGTTCATAGCGTTCAGGTTCACGCCGTGGGCCTTTGTGGGGAATGCAGGTAGGGCAGAATTCAGAATTCAGAATGGAGAATGGCCATGGCAGTATTCAAGTGCAAGGAGTGCGGTGAAACGAGAGAAGGCCGCTGTAAACCCAGGAAGTGCCAGGCCTGCGGGGCGGCGGAGAGTTTTGAGAAGCAGGAGTAGTTCTTCCAGTGATCAGTGATCCGTTTTAGTCAAAAGCACTTTTAACAATAGGATTCTCGGACCTTTTCTGATCACCGATTACTGATAACCGATCACCGATTGACTGATCTGTGATTAGTCAATCTCCACAACCATCCCATCTTCGGCAACGATCACCTCTCCCTCGAAGGTTGTCATGGCCTCTTTCATGATGGCCATGGACCCTGAACCCGGATTGATATGACACAGGATCAGTTTTTTGGAACCGCACATCTGAGCAAGTTCACCCGCCTGGGCCGGGTTCAAATGTCCTTCCAGCAACGTCCCTGGGCCGGCGGCTGATTCGGCCACAAGGACATGATCCGCCGAACCTGCCAGATCCGTCAGCGCCTCGGTGGCCTG
>JALHUC010000564.1 GCA_022865845.1 bacterium
GCGAGGGCCTGAAAGCCGAAGACAGTAAATTCGTTCACCGCCTGAGCCTTGAAGCGCTCCGCCGGGCTGTAGCATCTGGTCAAAAGTGTCGTACCGCCAATAAAGAGAAAGTTCCAGCCTACCCCGAGAAGTACCAGCCCCGCCCAGTAATGGATGAAGTGGCGATCGATCAGAGCCAACGCAACGCAGAAGGTCATGAGGGTTATCCCTCCCAGCATGACCTTGGTCAGACCGTAACGGCCTATAAGAAAACCGGTGAAGAGAGAGGGAATGAACATGGCCATAACGTGGCTCTGGATCACCCACGCGGTGGCCTCAATGGAGAAGTCGTCGATGACATGCATGCTGACAGGGGTGGCTGTCATGATGAAGGACATGACCCCGTAGGCTACCAGGGCCGCCATGACCGCCGTCAGGTAAAGCGGCTGCCGGATGACCACACCGAGGGGCCTCTCATCACCTGCTAATTTTTCCTCTTTTGTCCGGGGTTCTTTTAGAAAAAACAGCAGGGTGATATTTGCCAGGTTCAACGCCGCCAGGGATGCGAAGGAACCGCTGTAAAGACCGTAGGGAAGCATTTCCCGTGTATGTTTGGCCAGTTCAGGTCCGATAAAAGCCGCCACCACACCGCCCAGAAGTACTATTGATACAGCCCTGCTGACATGGACCGGTTCAACGCTTTCAGCGGCCGCGAACCGGTACTGCTGGACAAAGGCCAGGTTCCCGCCGATAAGAAAAGCCACTGTGCAGAAAAGGACAAAGCTTTGAATATGGATAGCGTATATACCGATAACACAGGCGAGGGCGGCAAGCAGGGAAGCCGCCATAAAACCCTTCCGGCGACCTGTTATCCGCATTATGAGGGCGGCAGGCACAGTAAAAAGGGCCACTCCGACCACCAGCATTGCCACCGGCAATGTGGACAGGGCAGGAGTGGGCGCCAGGGCAACACCCACGATACCGCCCAGCAGAACGATGACAGGAGCGCTGGACATGCCGAGTGCCATGCTGCCGCTGAGCAAGATTACGTTACGGTTCATGATCGAGGAGGGCTCCTTACAGTTAAAATAATTCCAAATTCCAGATTTCAGATGAGATCCCAGATCTATCCCCCGACGCTAACGCCTCTCGACCAGCAAAGGCGGACGAACTGCGGTACTCTGCGCTAAGTCTTTAGTTGCTTTTTAGTGGAGCCGGGATTGCCGTGTCGCCCTTGGCTAATTCAATGCTCCTCGCAATCACAGGCAAGGCTGGATTCCGGCTCATCACACCACCTGCGTGATGTCCGGAATGACGGAGTTGGAGGTTTTCACCTTGCTGCCTGGATACCTCGATACCCAGGTACTTCGTTACAGATCTGACTCCTGGATTCTGGCTTCCGGGTTCTGCGTTCTGGATTATCCCTTTTCGCCCAGTCGCTCAGTCGCCCGCTCGTCCTTTTTTGATCTTTTCCCCCGTTGCCGTGTCTAATGTTTTTCTCCCTCTCCCCCACTCTCCCACTCGCCCCCTCCAGCTTTTTTCCCGCGTCCTATGATCTCCTATCCACCACCCTCACCGCCTTGCCGGGGGGCTTTTCTATGCCGCCCATGGGAACCAGCTTGATCTCGGCACCGAAAGCGAGAAAGTCCATCATGATACGCCTGAGTTTTTTCGCCAGGACATCGTCACCCGGGTTTTGAACCTCCACTGTAATGCCAAGGTTGTCGGCACCCTCAACCCGGTCCACCTCTATGAGATAATCGTTTCCCACACCAGGCTCTGAGAGCAGAAGGGATTCTATCTGCCGTGGGTAGAAGTTCACTCCCTTTATTTTGATCATGTCGTCGTTACGCCCTGTGATGCGGTCTATCCGGAGGTGGGTTCTCCCGCAGTCACACATTTCACGGGATATCACAGATGTGATGTCACGCGTCCTGAACCTGATGAGGGGCTGGCCTTCGCGGGTCAGGGTCGTAACCACCAACTCTCCCCGCCGGCCGTCCGGCAGCACCTCCCTGGTGTCCGGATCGATGATCTCTACCAGGTAGTGGTCCTCCCATATGTGGATCCCTGCCCTGGCCTCGCAGTCGATGCCCATCCCCACCCCGCCCGTTTCGGTCATGCCTATGATGTCGTAGGTGTCAATGCCCATCTCCGATTCGATGCGGGCCCTCATCTCGTCACTCCAGACCTCTGCTCCGAACACTCCCACCTTAAGGTCAGTTTTTGCCCAGTCAAACCCCTCCTGCCTCGCCACTTCCATGAGCCTGAGGGGATAGGAAGCTATGGCGGTGATGCAGGTAGTACCGAGGTCCTTGATGAACTGAAGCTGAAGGGAACTTCGGCCGGCCCCAATGGGAACAATAAAGGATCCCAACCGGCTCGCGCCGTAATGAAATCCGAATCCGCCGTTGAACAGGCCGAAGGAAGGGGTGATCTGAACCACGTCCCTTGAGTCCACACCCGCGGCAGTAAAACACCTTGCCATTATCTCAGCCCACTGCTCAACATCTGATGCTGTGTAGGGGTTCAAAATGGGTGTACCCGTTGTTCCTGAGCTCATGTGGAACCGTACGAAGCTCTCTCTGGGGGCACAGGTAAGGTCAAAAGGATAGGCCTTGCGAAGGTCTTCCTTGTCCATGAGGGGAAGTCCCGCCAAATCTTCCACAGCATGAATATCACCAGGATCGACGTAGCCTATCCTGGCGTGATAATCGGGATTGTTATCCCTTATTCGGGCCACTGTCCGGCGCAGGTTCTCCAGTTGAAGGGAGACAAGCTCTTCCCTCTCAAGGCCCTCCTTTTCGGGCTGATGCATTCCCTACTCCTTTCTCGCTTCACCCAGGAGTCCGTCAGGGTTCTTGGTCATATTCCTATCCCCATTCGGAAAACCTCCAGGTTTTTCCGGGCGGCCTCACCCGAACCGCTGTCCGATATGGCACGTTCGACAGAGCGAGCCTCGAGGGGGAACCCGTCCAGGAGGGACACCGCTGCGCCAAGGAGAGCCAGGTTCGCCGAACGGTTATCTCCCGCCTTCCTGGCCATGAGATCAGCGTCCACGAGATGAACGCCATGGATCCCTCTGATGCCGGGCGGGTCGAACCCAGGCGGAGCGTTAATGATCACATGACCTTTGTCAGAAAGAAATGACAGTCCGGAGGCAGTCTCCGCTGGATGAAGAACCATTAGCAGGGAGGCGGCACCCTCACGAAAGAGCGGGCCCAGCCCGCTGCCCAGCCGCACGAAACATTGGACAGATCCCCCTCGCATTGCCATTCCGTGGGTCTCCGTCGTTCGAACGCCAAGCCCCTGCTCGAGGGCCGCCTTACCGATGATCCTGGACAGGAAGATCACTCCCTGCCCGCCCCTGCCAGCCAGGACGATGTCATAAGAGGCCGGCATGCTCAACCGTCCTTCCCGGCTTTAATGGCCCCGGACGGACAAACATGTACACAAATACCGCATCCCGGACACAGTCCATTGACGATCATAAAACCTTCATCACCAGATCTGATGGCGGGGCATCCAAAGGAGTCGGTGCAGATACCGCACTCGTTGCAAAGCTCCATATCGATCGTGGGGACAGGCCCCTGCCTCTCTTTCATATTGAGAACACAGGGCGACCTGCTGATAACCACCGCCATTTCCCCTTCCGAGGCCAGGGCCGCTGCCTCCTCGACGGCTTCCAGAATGTCCTGGGAATCACAGGGGTCCGTGATCCTCAGATCCCTGACCCCGCAGCCCTTTACCACATCCTCCAGGGGAATTTTTCGTCCCACGCCGCCGTCCGCAAGAACACCGCTCCCCGGAGTCGGCTGGCAGCCGGTCATGGCGGTGGTATCGTTGTCCAGGATCATCAGCACAAAAGCCGCACCTTGCTGCACCGCGTTTAAAAGCGCCGGAATGCCGGCATGATAGAAGGTGGAATCGCCGATCACCGCCGCAATGGGGGGAGGCGTTTCACTCGCCTGCCGATAGGCCCAGTAAAATCCGGCGGCCTGGCTGACGGAGGCACCCATGCACAAGACGGTATCCACAGCGTTCAGTTCAATCCCCAGAGTGTAGCAGCCGATATCACCTGTATAGATCCCATCCGGCATGACCTTTTTGAGGGCCCAGAAGGAGGACCTGTGGGGACAACCGGCACACAGGGTGGGTGGACTTGGCTGCCCCTTATCTTTCTCCAGGACCGGGGATCCCGGCTCACAGGGCGGAACTTCCAGTGTGATCTTCGCCCCGGTACTGACCAGCATTCGCTCCAGGGCCTCTGTGACAATGTCTGGTGTCAGCTCGCCCTGGGAGGGCACCAGGCCGTCCCATCTTCCGGACACCTTGAAACGATCACGGAGGAGGATCTCCATGAATTGTCCGGTCTCCTCCAGGATGAGGACTCGCCTGCCCTTCCCAAGCAGATTTTGTATCAGTTCCACATTCAGAGGCCACTGGAATCTGGCGGCCAGCAGGGGGATCTCATCTGCCAGGCCCATCTCCCCGAGCACATCCGCTGCGTAGGCGGCAACCACACTCGAAGCCAGCACAGCGAAAGACCCATCGCCCTTTTCACCGCACATGAAGGTGTACAGCTTGTCCATCTCCGGGTCGGCGAGCATGCGGAGGGTCTTCTCATTGAGTTCCCTGTGGAGGGTAAATCTGTGTCTTGGTGTCGCCGCCCATCTGTTGACATCCTTTACGAACTTCGGCTCAGGGCCTGCCTCGCGGGGGGTGGGAGGCGGAATGGGCGCCCTGGCGTGGCAGATACGCAGTACAGGTCTCAGTATGACCGGGATCCGGTACTTTTCGGAGATCTGGTAGCCCACATGGACCATCTCCCGTGCCTCTTCCGGTGTAGAGGGGTCCAACAGGGGAATCCCCGCTGTCATGGCCAGCAGACGGGTGTCCTGCTCCGTCTGGGAACTGTGAGGACCTGGATCATCAGCCACCACAACGATCATTCCGCCGACGACACCCGTGTAGGCCAGGCTCATAAGCGGATCAAGCGCCACGTTCAGGCCCACCTGCTTCATGACCGCAACGCTTCTCAGGCCAGTATAGGATGCCGCCGCGCTCACCTCGAGTGCGACCTTTTCGTTAACTGACCACTCGAGGTGAAGGTCATCGGCCCCGTAGGATACCAGGGATTGGAGGACCTCCGTGGAAGGAGTTCCCGGGTAAGCGGCCGCCACGCGGCATCCGGCTTCGTAAAGGCCCTGAGCTATGGCTTCATTACCCAGGAGGAGGCGGTAACCGCCTCCTCCCGGGAAGGTTTCAGGCTTGTCAGGGGACAATCTCCCAGCCTCCATTTTTTACCCGGACCATCACGAGGGAATCCACAGACAGACCGTTATGGTCTTCGGGCGACATGTTGAATGTACCGTTGA
>JALHUC010000565.1 GCA_022865845.1 bacterium
GGAAGCTGTAGGTTAAACATATTTTAAATATTGGCCCGCCTTTCATGGAGAGGTGGTTTTTTTTTGCCTGAACAAAGGAGGCACCCATGAAAAGAAGTGCTGTCATATACCTGCTGCTGATCTTTGTTGCTGCCGGAACCTGGCTCACCGTTTCGTGCGGGGGCGGGTCCGGCGGCTCGTGGATCCGGGGCACCTGGTACGGCCCGGGTGAGAACGGCCTCGAGGAGCCGGGAGCTTACGAGATCACCTTCGACGGCGACGGCAATATCACCCGGCTCGCGGTGGACGGGATCGTTTCGGGACTACAGGGGACGACCTCCGCGACATACCCGGACTTTCTCGACCTGGCCCTGAGCGATAACAGTACCGGAGGGATCCTGGTCGACGGTTCCCTTACCCACATGGCCTACTTTGACGAGAACGGGATCTTCGCGGTGCTCCAGAAAGGCGCCACAGCCTTGCCCACCTATATCGGCGATGACGTCATCGGGGCCTGGTCCGGTTTCTCCTACAGATACAGCAGTGATCCCGATTCCTGGGGGGAGAAGGCTCCTTACAATTCCCTCAACGCGACGGCGGCGGCCCCGAACTACAACTTCCTCATGTACGGAGGCCCACAGGTCGTCAACGGGGTCCTTTTGACCTTCGACAGCGCCTGGGGCCGGTACACGGGGGCCACGGATCTCACTCACGTAAGTAGCGGTGTCACAGCCTTCATGACCCCCGATGGGAGATGCCTGGGTTTTCTGTCTGGATACCGGGGCCCCGGGGCCACCTGGCCTGATGAGTTCATCTTTTTCCTGTTCGGGAATTGACGAACTTTCGGGGTCGGGCCGGGAATTGTTGCTGTCACATGGGACAAACCGTGGGCTCAGATTCTCAGGTAAGGGCAGTAACAGGTAACAAGGAAAGTCTTTCTACATGTTACATTTTACTTTCTACTGGTTTATGACGCCAGGCTGATATTAATTTTCTTCCCGAGCACGGCTGCGGCTTTGCCCAGGGTTTTCAGGGTCACTCCAGTATTTTCCGGGTCGAGAAGGCGATCGAGTACCGCTCGGCTTGTTTGCATTCGCGCGGCCATGACCGTTTTGGTGATCTTTTCTTTTTCCATGAACTCGGCTATCTGCCAGGCGACGACACGCTTTGCCGCCACTATTTCGACTTCGCTTAATATTCCCTCTTCCTCAAGGAATTGATCAAAATTATTGCCGATGTGGGTGTTGGTTTTATTTTTCATCGTATCAAACCTCATAACCTGTTCATGCGTTGTTTTGCCAGTGCGATGGCCTTTTCCGGTGTTTTCTGTTTTTTCTTGATGAAACCGTGAAGCAAAACGATGTGGTCATCATGGGTGCAGAAAATAACTCTTGCGATCCTTCCCGGAAGACTGGTCCGGATCTCCTACAGTCCTCCTCCCAAATTTCGAACCAGGGGCATACCAAGTGGCCAGCCCCACTGAACAGTCTTTATGTCCTGGCCGATGTTTTTCCGATCCTCTGGGGGCAGGCTTTTCAACCAGGCACGAACAGGTTCTTTGCCGCTTTCCTGCCTGAAGAAGTTGACCTTTAACGGCATTGCAGCTTCGCCTTGAAGTGTATCAAAATAGATACGGATGTCAATGGATTCTAAAAAGGGAAGTGAGTTGCAAAAGAAAGGCCAAAAGTCGGAAAACCCGTGGGGTCAGTTCCAACCTTCATCCTTCGCATAAAGCTACGGAGGACAAGTCGCACAAGGCTACGGCTGGCATGCTCGTTTTTCAATTTTTCAAAATCCCCGGTGTCAGAGACCGTGGGAGAATGCCAAAGTACTCTGACACCGGAAACATAAAGAAATTTCTGGGGGTCGGAGGTTGAATTGTGGGGGAGGTTCAGTGCACTAGTGCACATGTGCACCGGTGCACTATTTAAATTGAAAACAAAGGGGTCAGGCCGTACAATTCACGGCTTGACCCCAATAATTACATTCGGAACAGTTACAGGTTTTTCCACCTCAAGGTGACTAAGCCGGTAGCGGTGTGCCTTCCTTGCCTTGCCGGCGCAGCTCGAAGTTCTCCTGAACCCATTTTTCTGCCTCGTCCTTCAGCTGCATACGAACCTCAACTTCATCAACTCCATTACCCAATCGATTAGGAAATGTTTTCATAATCCACTTGGCGGATTCAGTCTGGAGTTCCCTTAAAATCTGATCATCATTTACAGGTATAGTGCTCATTTTTTTCTCCTTTCGAAAGTCAAACTTTCCTGGCCTTAGTTTACCAGTAGTTTGTGCTCCAGAGATAGCCTCTTTCTCTAGATA